>WAJZ01000089.1 GCA_015523575.1 Candidatus Hestiella acidicharens
AAATGTACAATAGGCTAAAGGCTCTCACGCCTAGGTCCAGCCAGTTAGTGGCGGTGTCACGAAAGCTACCAGGGACTGAAGAAGGCTTGGAGAGGTGGGAGGCTAGGCAGCTCAGCCGTGGGATTGAGCGCGTCTGGCACATCATGAGGTTGTTGCGATTGCTTACAGAATACTTCGGGGATAAGTTGTTCTTCGGTGGTGGCTCCATACTAAATTATGTCTACATGGTTAAGTTTAATGAGCCGCCTAGGTTAACCTTTGACTTGGATTCCACATGGTACAGAAAAGTTTCCTCCAAGAGGGTGATATTGAAGGAGATGGTTGGCTTTAATAGGTGGTTGGCAGAGAATGACCTAACCCTTCAGATACCTTTGTCCGGAGATAGAGCTGCGGAGCTCTTCATAGTTGAATATGATAGAGACAAGGACTTCTTTCCTGAGCTATTGTCACTACGCATGCCTGTCATCACACGATACGATGGGGAGCCCTTCCATAAATTTCTAGGCATACAGGACTATGACATGATAATGAGGCTCAGGAAGGCCTTCAAAGAAGTGCTTGGTGTTAAAGATCCAAGAATAGACTATGTTCGTTTTGAGATTTCTCTAGAGCCTAAGGGCATGCCCCGAGAGAAGGCAGTACTAGAGGATATTTTCGGTTCAAGAACTCAAGCATGGATAACTAAGTTGGAGTACCAGCTAGCGTCAAAGATAGCCTACAAGGTAGCTAAGGATTATGGTTCAGACCTTGGCTATAACCTGCACGACATACTGAAGGCTGTTCTAGACCTCCGCTTACTGAAGGGAATGGATGTGAAGGCAGTCAAACGTTATGTGGTTCCTATAAATATAGAAACGGTTAAACGCAACCTAGAAGCACTTAAGTCACCGATGGGACGCAAGCTCTGGGACAAGAACTACCACTATATATTAGCTAGGCGAAGATATACCCTAGAAGATTTAGCTAAACAGGTAAAAAGGCTCATAATGAGTAGTACGCTTGATTAAGTAGCTACTATAACACCTTAGTAATATTATTAGCCTCAAGAAAATAAATGCTACTAAGGGGCACTGATATCGTTATTCTATAAATCATCAACTAGCGTTGATGGTGCATTAAGCACCCTTTTGCCTAGCAAGGTCCTTAACAGCTCAAGAGATCAGGATAGGTTAGGCAATGAATTCTATAATATTATCAAAAATCCACCTATATTATCAAAAACTCAGTTGGCAAATGAATAAACCTAATTGTGGTCACTATTGTATAATGACTATACCTTTTCACAACCTAGCATGCTAGAAATAGGATTAAAAATAACTGTCAGTCTCGTTATATATTTTCAAAATTGATGCCTGAGACAAGAAAGCCCCGATCGATTTGCTATTATTACTTAAAAATAATTATACGTATATTGTCTTTCTAAGATAGGATTCTTCTCTCTGCTTCATATACTAGCCTTTCTATTCTCTTGATTGCTTCCTCTACATCTTCTCTGCTACACCATCCCTCGTAGAAGCAGACATGCATCGCCGTTGCTTGGGCCCAAGCATCACTCACCATCTTCCAAGCTCCTTTTCCATCTTCCTTTTGTATTCCCAGAGCTCCCTATGACTTGCTAACCTTCGAGCCTCCCGCCATTCCGCATAGGCCTTCACGGCCAAGGCTGCAACTCCCCAAACTTTCTCAGCCGCCTGTCTTATGTTTTTTCAAGCCCCTCTCGAGCCTGCCCTAGTAGATATTTAGAAGCCTCTATGTACTCCTTTGCTCTCTCTGGTGGATCAAGATCTCTTAGAACGAGTTCTAACACATATTCCTCTAGACTAATTCCTAGCCTTCTGGCCTCCTGCTCCAGCCTCTCAACAACAGCTTGGGGAAGCCTAACGACTGCATCATTAGACAACTCATATGAGCCTCCACTATACCTAAGTAGCAACACACCTAATAAACGGATCCTACTGAGTATAAACTCTTTTAGGAGTCAGCTGGTTTCTTAGAAATGTTCAGGCTGATGAGGATTATGGGGAAGAGCTGCCAAGAGGTGCAACAGCTATACTAACCACTCCAGAGCCCCTAGAGGCTGGGCCAAGGATCGAAGAAGAAACACTAGCTTTATGACTCTACTCTTTAGGGTTTCGGATATATAGAGTGAAGCTGTCCAGTCGCTACTATCCCTTATGAATTCAAAAGCATATTAAATGTGCCGAAACCAAGGAAGCTGATACATATACACTAAATATCCTAAGCTAATGCGGGCATTAGTCACAAATATATACTGAAAAAACTACACCATCTTTAAGAATAGTGAGGCTACTCTTTAATGGTAGCTGGTTTTCTATATTTGTTATAGTGATTGGGTATAAGAAGGATATGCCAAGCCTCTCGAGGCGCTAGGCTTGAAAGAAAGAGAGGAGTCGATAGTGCTTATACGTAAGCAGAGGGTAAGCGGAATTCTTATATTGGGGTATTTGGCAGAGCTGATGTTGATGGGTTGAAAAAGTATGGAGAAGTGTGGCTCAAGTGCCATCTAGGCTTCCAAACAAAACCTTTTATACCTTAACTTTCTCCTTCCAATCTATACCGCTTAGCGTTCCACGTAATGATATTATTGATTCCAGAACGCTTTTCTCTGGTACCCTAACGTTGTTGTAAAAGGCCATATCATTATAGAGCCTTGCAACCTCAGCGAAGGTATTGTCGTTCAGCGCCCTAGAAATGTCTAGCAAGAGGATAACGGCAGAAGCCCTCGCAAACCTGTTCAGCGCCCATTTCGCTATCCACTCCCCTTCCTGAGGCTTCTCCTCCACCTTCTTTATTGTGTTCTTTATTATGTTAAAGGCTTCTTCTGCCAGCGTTGCATTCTCTTGGCTCCTTACAACCTCTTCAAAGTCTTCGAGGAATGTTTTGTGTGCACCCTTCTTCCACATGGCCTCGAGCATGTCTAATGCCTGTATGTTGCTTGTGCCTTCCCATATAGGCGTTATTAATGCTTCCCTATGCCACCTCTCCACAGGAAAGTCGTAGAGAAATCCTATGCCACCAAATACTTCCATTGCAGTCCTTGAAACCTCTGCCGCTATGTCTGCAGTAAAGTTCTTCGCTATGTGGGTCATGAACCTTGCGTAGTGGTATTTATCTGTATATGGCGGCTCATCGTGCCACGCCTCGTCAAAAAGGCTTATAGCTTTCATCATTAACGCTAGGCCTGCCTCTACCTTAAGCTCAGCCTCCAAGAGATCCCTCGCCATGAGGGGGTGCTCCTTTGTTACCTTTCCGAAAGCGCTCCTTATCGAAGCATATCCATAAGCCTCTAGATAGGACTTCCTGGCAACCCCCATGGCGCCCATGGAGTTGGCAAGCCTAGAAACCATAAGGTCTTCCATGGTGTAGTATATGCCTTTTTCAGGCTCCCCTATGAGGTATGCCTCCGTATCTATAAACTCCACTTCACCAGTTGGGACTGCAACTGTACCGCTCTTCCACTTCAGCCTCCTGACCCTGTAGTTTATCTTTCCGCTTGCATTAATCCTTGGCACCAAAAATAGGGAGAGACCTTTTGCACCCCCTTTAGCCCCCTTGATTCTAGCCGTTGTGAGGGCCATATCAGCTATTCCTGCACCGCTTGAGAAGTATTTGTAGCCATTAAGCTTCCACGCCTTCTCATCCTTCTCGGCCTTCGTCTCGTTTGCCCCTAGGTCGCTACCCCCTTGGACTTCGGTAAACCAAGTGGCGCCCCAGAGCGGCTCATCAATTCCAGAAAGATTTTTATAATAGTCCCTTATGCTTTTATCACCATATTTGAAGAGGGCATATGCTGTCTGTATAGTTATTGTTAGTATGCACGCGAGGCCAGGATCCCCTATGAGGTATATGCCGGCGTAGTGGTTGTGCCAGGATCTACCTTCGAATGGGTGCCTGTTAACCCCTAGGTTCTTTACTAGATTTACTATAACTTCCCTTTCCATAGGGTCTAGCCAGACTATATCTGGGTTTTCTTCGTTAACTCCCCAGTTAACAAGCGTAGGGAAGCTAAACCTATCTACCCTATATGCCATCTCATATACTTCCTTACCCGTATATTTTCCGAGCTCCTTAAAATCAGGTTCCTTGCCTAGTGAGTACCTTAACATAAGCCTATATGGCTCGTCTAGTGAATAATGGTCCAGGCCATAAGCAAGGCTTATGTGCTCCAAGCTATTCAAAGGCACACCGAACACCCACCTATGCTATCACGAGAGCAGGTTTTAAACTAAAACCTTACTCACCTTCTAACATTTTCTCCATCGTTGCTTTAATTTCCCTTTTGTTTACTTTTCCAGTACTCGTTAAAGGAAGCTCTTCTACCTTAAGGAACTTATCTGGAATCCGCCATCCTAGCCATCATCATGTGCCTCAGCAATGCGGCCTGAGACATAGCATATGTACCTTGGATCCATGCGCCCTTCGTCCTCAAGCACTATCCATTTAACCTTGCCCAATCTCCTATCCTCTTTATCATATAGGTAGATGGATTTCTCTTTTTCATCCGCCACGTTTATGTGAGCTCCACTACAGTATGGGTAGGTTTTGGATAAGCCGCACCTGCAAATGGTGGCATGCTTCTCCTCATCATAAAAAGGAGTCTTGGATTTGAAGAGTATTGGGCGTGGCATACTAGACTCCTACCTATATGCTAGGTTTTGAGGAACTTTGAGAATGGGTTCTCCCCAGGGATCCTCCTCCTGAAGTGGCCGCTTGGCTTGTCCGTTAGTAGTTCCTCAAACCAGGCCTCATGTTCTGTCTCCTCGTGAAGTATTGCTAGGGCTAGGTTGCTTGTCCGGTAGCCATTGCCCCATATATAATCCAATATCTCGTTATAGACCCTGACGGCACACCTCTCCGCATCTAGTAACACCTTTAATAGGTTCTCTATAGTTGCATCCTTGGGCAGTTTGGCATCTACACAACTGGTCATGTTGACAAAGGTTCCTATATCATTTGGCAATTCTTCTCCCAACTCAGTGCTAATGCCTCGAAGTGGTTCCTGTCCTCTATCCTTGCGTCTTCAACTATCTCCTTTACGGCCTCTCCCTCGAGTCCGGCTGCGTGTATTCTAAGTATTGTGTAATAGTAGTAGGTGGTGAATTCTGCTGCAGATCTTATGAACATGTCTACTAGTTTGTTCACATCTATACCAGCTTTTTCTAGGAGTTCCACATTCCTCCGAGCCATCCAGAATACACTGTTTCTCCCTAGGTGGCCATTTATTCATTTTATATAGGTTTATTGTAGCACCTAAAGAGTTCCACCTAACCCATAGCTCCTCTTGGGGGTTATGGAGCCATGGGTAACAGTTGAAGCCAACGGCATAAGGCTTCCATCTAAGTCATGCCCTGCGGGGGCTTGGAGCATTGCCCTCATTGCTCCTCAAACAATAACTTAACTATCAATATGCATAAACTTTTCCTCAGAACGTTAAAATGCATTCAGTCCACAAGCTATATCATCCTTGCTATAATAACTATAATTGCTATTATAGCAGAAATTATCATCAAGGTCATTGGAGAAATCTCTATTTTACTATCATAATTCTCATAGAACGCTATCAATCCTGCTGCTGTCATAGGAGATGTCTGCTTTTTCTTTGATGACCTTCTCTTGGGTTTTGTGGGCATTAACCACACCATTAATACTATGGTATTCTAGTGCTTTTAACTGTTTTGATGGATCTTACCATCTTATATAGGGATAAGGGATCCTTTTCAACGATTGTGCCGTTAACTATCCCGTCCGCACCAGCCTTTATTAAATCCCTAGCCACCTCCGGCTCAGTTATCCCTCCTCCTACAAGGAGGATACCATCATACTCGGCCTGGTCCAAGGCTTTTCTAACCAGAGATATGGTTGAAGATGGTATCGGACTAGGTGCCCCACTACCAGCTTCCAAATAAATTACTTTCGTACCGAGCATTGCACCAGCTAAAGCATATGCGGCTGCTATATCCCCTCTTTCATATGGTATAGGCCTCGCCTTACCAATATATCCAGCCGCCCCACCGTGACCTATAATTATATACGTTGTCGGTATTACCTCGAGTCCCATCCTTAAAATTATTGGAGCAGCCTGGGCCTGAACGCCACCAACATAATAGGGATCATCGCTATTAAGCAATAGCATAAATAAAACAGCATCAGCGTTGGATGTCAACCCATTTATGTTACCTGGAAAGAGTATTACTGGAAGTCCGGACTCTTTTGTCTTTTTAACTAACCTAGACAAGTGGGGTTCGTATATACCCAAGGAACCACCTATTAACAAAGCTGTTGATCCAGCTTTTGCTGCATTAATAGCTATATTTTTAGCATCTTCAACGCTTGTCTTATCAGGGTCTATTAGAGTTAGATGTATTTTTTCTTTTTTATTATTTATTAATTTTTTAAGCACGCTAGCCCTCAATGTTCCACCCTTGATGCTTAATATATGGATGCACAAGCCTTCTCAATACTCATTCTACCCCTGTTTCTACTTGGGTCTTCGCTTCTTTAAATTCTTCGCTTTTCTCACACTCACTTAACCTGCCTTCATAATCAAGGTCTATTATCTTGTTGTATACATCCACCCTGTCATAGATGTTAGGGACTTCCATTTCACAATAAAGGTGGCAGTTTCCACATCTAGCTATGGCCAATTTTTTGTCAGCATTACCTTCAATCTTCTTAAATTCTATAGTTAATGTTAATGCGTTACATCTAGGGCACTGAAAATACCTGCTTGGTTGCCTTGGTTTTTTTGGTTTAACTGATTTCCTCCTTCTTCTCCTTGCCAACAATAACACCTCTAAACCTTTGCGATTTATATGTTAAAAAGCACAGCTTAAATTTCTGACCTTTGAAATTAAAACCTAACAAAAACACCTATCGAAGGTTACGTTAGAGGGCTTCTTTTAGCAGCTCCAAGATCTTTTGTTTATCCACATTAATACCATGGAGCCTACCTACAATTTTTTCTAAAACAGCAGGATTAGAAAAAGCCCTTCTAATAGCTTCACTCAAAGTTTCCTTATCGAACCCGTAATCACCGAGTCTCTTTGAAAAACCTACAGAAGCTACGAAATTACTTAGAACATCTCTTATTAGGCCTGGATCAGAGTTAGGTTTTACATTTGGATCCAAAACGCGCAGAATTCTAGTAGAACCTTCTGGTGAGGCCATATGCACTAAAGGTGCTAAAAGAGGCCCTACTATAGCCAACCCACAACCATGTGGTAAAGAAGGCTTTATCCCGCTCATAACATTTTCTATTGCATGTATGATATTCGTCGGCGAAAGGTCTATTGCAATACCTGCTAACATGGATGCATACAACAAGTAATATCTTGCTTCCATGTCTTGTAAAGATTGCATAGCCCTAGGCAAATATTTGCTTATTAGCCTTACAGCTTCTTCAGAAAGCGTCCTTGCTAACGGAGGGCTGTTAAGCGTGGTGCTTGATTCATATGCATGATAAAGTGCATCAAAAGATGTACATAAAACTTGTTCCTTGGGCAAGGTTATTGTATACCTAGGATCATCAAAAGATACCTTTGGATAAGAAACAACATTACCAAGTTTATCTCCTTTCTCAGCATCTGTCATATTTGCATACCTATCTACCTCACTTCCAGTTCCGTGAGTTAAATTTATTGCAAAAACAGGAACTGTCCTTTTCACATCCTTTCTTCCATAGAGGTAGTCTATGGCACTACCGCCATTTGCCGCTACGGCAGAGGCGACTTTCGCAGTATCTATTACGCTTCCACCACCTATTGCTATTAAACAGTCAACATTCTCTAAAGCTATAGCCCTAGCCAACTCGTCTGCTTGGGTCGACAATGGATTTGGTGTAACCTTGTTAAATATTGAGTATCTAATAGACAACTCGTTCAAAAATTTTGTTACGTCATCCTGTGCACCACTCTTTATTGCAGAACTTCTACCAGTAACTATAACAACATTCTTTACGCCAACCAAGTAATTCTTTAAATCATCTATAGCAGAAGGTCCGAAAACTATCTTAACATCATTATATGACCATGTAAACTTTATCAATACGCACCACCTTTTTATATAAACAATCTTCCGTGTTAATAAGTAATAATTATATAATTA
>WAJZ01000090.1 GCA_015523575.1 Candidatus Hestiella acidicharens
ATTTAACAACCATGCTAGGCTTATCTGGGACTTTGTTGATCCCCTTTCTCTACTTATTTTTTCGATGGTATTAATCAATTCCTTATCCTTTATGATTATATCAAATTTCTTCTCTACTTTTTGTGCTATAGTTTCCTTTTTATTTGCACCTGTAAGCGCTCCCCTTGCAAGAGGACTATAGGATATAATCTCTATCTTTTCTTTTTTTGCTAGAGGAATTATGTTTATCTCCGGGGTTCTAAAGCCTAGGTTATATTCTATTTGGTTCGATACCAGCTCATATCTCTTTGTACATTGTATTGCGCTCTTAAGAAGCCTACCAGAAAAATTGGAAACGCCTACGTATTCAGTGTAACCTTTTTCAACCATTTTCTCTAGCCCTTTTATCAGTTCACACAGCGGAATCCATATTGGAGGGGGCCAGTGAAGTTGCAGAAGGAATGGTGTGAACCCGAGCCTCTTAATGGAATTTCTTACTCCCTTCTCTATAAAATATGCTGTAGGTCTAAATCCTCCAACCTTTGTTGCTACAAAAGCCTCATCTACCACCCCAAGCTCTCTTAGCGAGCTGCCTAATGAGGCTTCACTCTTTCCGTTACCATAGACTTCTGCTGTATCAAAAAAATTTATACCCGAATCTAGCGCACCTTTTACTATGTTTATGGCTTTTCCTGTATCACCTTTCCAAGAAGTTGAACCTATCTGCCAAAACCCAAGACCTATAACGCTTGTTTTTACGCGTGTTTTCCCGAAGATTTTATACTTCATTTTAATCGCTTGCTTTTATTTTGATTAAAGGTTTAAAACAGCTATATAGATTCGATTTTCTGGTTACCAATTACCTTGGGTTAATTTAAATGTCGCTTTAGTGTAATAAATCAGCAATAACTATTGATTTTTGGTATAAGGTATGATCTGGGCTAATAGTGTCCCCATTTACTAGGTAGAATATTAGAGAGTGCTCATATAGGGTTTACAAGGTTTGGTTGTTTCACAACAATGCAATTAATATTAGTTTTATCCTTTACAAGAATTTTAAGGATAAATATTTTTGAAGTATTTTATAGAAAGGGTGTAACACTTGAAAGTAGTTGAGATACGAAAAATAGCTGATATTAATGAATTAGAAGGCATAGTTGAGGTAGAAAAGTCTGCTTGGAACATGCCAGACTATAGGGAAGCCGTACCAGTTCATATGCTCAGGGCACTAAAGGATAATGGTGGTCTGATTTTAGGGGCATTTAGTAATGGAAATCTAATAGGCTTCTCTTTTGGTTGGGTAGTAGGATGCGGAAGCTCTGCCTATTTCTATAGTCATATGAGCGGAGTAATGCATAGCCATAAGTACAAAAATATTGGCTTCAGGTTAAAGCTAAAGCAAAGAGAAGAAGTATTAAAGATGGGTATAAAGCTAATAAAATGGACATTCGATCCACTTCAGGCTTTAAACTTAAACTTTAACTTAGAGAAGCTAGGAGTTATTGCAAGGAATTATAAGAAAAACTACTATGGTAACATAAGGGACTCAATAAATAGGGGTCTAGACAGCGATAGGGTTGAGGCTGAGTGGTATTTAGATAGTAATCATGTCATAAGGAGGATAGAAGGTATAGACAAAACTCCACCCCCAAATGAGTTAGTGAAAAATGGAGGCAGAATAGTTATAGATAGGCAATTAAAGTTTGGGATGGAAGTTCCGGTAAAAAAGGACTTTGCTATAGATGTAAAAACTATATTAATAGCAATACCAAAAGAAATATCCTCTATAAGAAATGCCAGCATAGATATAGCTAGGGCGTGGAGGCAATACACTAGGGAAGCGTATGAATTTTATTTAGGGAAAGGCTATATTCTCTCGGGTTTTTCTAAAGACGAGGAGGGCAATGGATATGCTATTTTATTTCACTCAAACCTAAATGATATACTGGGTGGTTAGTTTGGAGCTAAGAAAGATTGAGCTTTATGAGATCTGGGTAAGGTTAAAGGAAGAATTTGAGACAAGCTTTGGAAAGACGATAGAGAGGCCTGCAATCCTAGTAAGAGTAGAGGAGAAGAGTGGTGAAGAGGGTTGGGGCGAATGCGTAGCAGGTGAAGGTCCTTGGTATAGCTACGAGACTTGGGAGACAGCATGGCATATATTGAACGAATTTATAGTTCCAAAAGTTTTAGAGAAAGAAGATATTGATATAGATGGTTACGAAAACCTTGTATCAAAAATAAGGGGCCATAATATGGCAAAAGCAAGCCTAGAGATGTCC
>WAJZ01000091.1 GCA_015523575.1 Candidatus Hestiella acidicharens
ATATATAGCTTCTAGAAAGTTTTTATTTTTTCTTATATAGGCATATAAACGCTTATTACCTCTATAATATTGAAATGGCATAACGAACAAAGGCTTAATAACGCCATTTTTAGGCAAAGAAGCTGGAGTATCTAACTTTACAGAAGTATTAAAGCAAGTAGCTAGTTTGCACTTTTCTTCACCATATCAACAAAGTTCCTCAAGTCATATGCCCTCCTAATAAGCGTTTCATTTTTGTCTTTCAGCTCTATGTGAACTTTGTTACCACTTATATATATGTAGAGATATAGACCGTGGGGTTTCGAAGTTAACTCGGCCTCAACACCGATCTTATAGAAGTATCCCTTCAGCAACCCCCAAGCTTTCCTGTCTATATATACTGGGAGACTTTCATCCCTAAATATAGACTCTATTACACCCTCATCAAGGGTGTACCAACCCATCATGCCCATGCTCTCACTTTCTACAGACAGCATATATTTGACCCCACGGGTTAGTTTATCAAAGAATTAGAGATAATAAGTCTTTCTCAGTAATACCATATCGCTACATTTTTATCTGGCAATAAAAAGCCATCGCCACTCTAAACCCCCCGCATTCCACTAAAAAGATAAATGCTGCCGTATAATAATCAAAAGAGGGGTGATAGATCCTATGGTAAGCTACATAGAAGTAGATAGCCCTGAGGACCTCGACGAAGCGATCGACGAGATGACAGACTTTAGCGATGATATAAACACCATAATAGATGAGGTTGAAAACAATAAAAATGAGGACGTTGATGAAGTCCTAAAAGACCTGAAGTCCGAGGGGCTAGAACTAAACTGCGATGAGAATGAAGAGCTCTCATGCAAATACAGGTTTAGAGGAGAGGTAATAGAGGCAGAGTTTACAATAAACATAGAGGTTGAGGGGAGGGAGATAAAGGGATATGAACCAGGGAAGGTGAGGATAACCATAAAATAAAACACACTTTTTTAACTTTCTCTAACAATATATTATTGAGTGAAAGGCCGTGAGGGGGGCTATATGAAGGACGTGAAGTCATATACAATCTTGCTCATAGAAGCAAGCAGCTACCTCCAGCAAGCAGCAAACTACCTAGCCAAGATGATTGACAAAGAGAACGAAGTAGAGCTCTCTGTCACAAAGGCCTCTATGAGAGGCCTCTCCCTCCAAATAACAAAGCTCAGTAGGTCTGAGTGCAATATGAGTGAACTTCAAAAAATAGTCGACAGGACTGATAAGATAATAAACCAAATCCCCCCAATACCGAAGGTGATGCAGAACGCAATGCTCGCTAGGGACAACCTTATAAGAGCAATGAGCTACTGCTAAATCACAAAAGCTTATTAGATACCTTCCTGAGCATTAATCGCGAAAATGGCAGCGTTTATATACAAAAATAAAAATCTTTAGGAACTTTGTTAAGATGATGGAAGTTGACAAATAACCCTAAAAAGGTGCTATACATCTCGTCGAGCGTTGGCCTGGGCCATGTGACCAGGGATTATAGGCTTTCTAAGCTATTAGGTGCAAACGTAACATGGGTAAGTGCTGGCAGGGCAGTAGAATACTTAAAAAAGAAGAACCAAAGGATACACGAAGCATCTTATATGCAAAGGGATATAGGCAATGAATTCTCTAAAGCTATAAAAGGGTGCAAGCTATCCATAAATCCCTTTAATGCTATAGGCATATACAAAGCATTAAAACACAATGCTAATGTCTTAAGCGATTATATAAACGTCGATGACTACGACCTTTTGATTGGTGATGAACCATGGGAGTTCTTAATGAGTGGGATAGAGACGCCGATGCAATCCGTCCTCATAACAGACCTAACGAAATTTGAACCCCTAGGCCTAATATCTTCACTTTTCATTGATAGGATAAACAGGTGGGTCATTAATGGATTCATGAAGTTCACTATGAGGTTTAACGTCAGCCTATGGAGTAGTGATCCAAGGTTCATCAACATAGGTCAGCTCCTCACTCATGATGCAGATAAAAGCCCTTCTTTAGAAGGCAACGAGGATTACATAATAATAAATATTGGAGGCACAGACGCTGCACTAAGGAAAGGGCTAGAGATAGCTAGGGAACTTAAGGGTTCCGGCAAGGAAGTTATGCTGATAGGCGGGAGCAATTTCCTGCCAGATCCCTTAAACCTTTTAATGAAGGCAAAGGCAGTCATAACGCTAGCGGGCTATTCAAGCCTAGTGGAGATAGGGACTATGAAGAAAAGGGCTATAATATTAGCTATAGACAACCACTTTGAGCATGAAGAAAACGCAAAGGTGTTTGTGAACAGGCCTGGCTATAGGGTTTTAAGGTGCTCAGAAGCAAAAGCCCCTATTATTAATAGGTTGTTAAAGGAAATTATTGATGAAGAGCCGAAGCCACCTCCAATAAAGGATGCAAGCGTTGAAATAGCATCCACTATAAACAAACGCTTTCTTAGGGCTACTTCATAGATAGCGATAGCATGCTTCGCTATAAACAAAGTTTTTAGACTTAGCATTTATCCCATCTCTTTAGAGGGAACCATTTCCATGTAAAGACATAGCTTCTTCATATTAATGTTTTTATGATCCTTAGTCCTTAGCAAAATGTTTTTATAAGTAGTATTTGCTGACAAGATTGGCCTTAAACATTCTCTTGTCCTCAGCTATTGAGATGTCTAACTAATTACTTCAACATTATATGAGAAAGATTACCTGCAACAAACTAAATGTTTCGAACAAAACTATTGCTTGGAAACATACTTCATGAGAAGTTACTAGGTTTTAAATACAGTTGCTGACGGCCTAGAAACGTATCTATTATCTGGCTTGCTTTAGTTATTGGCATTTATCAGATAGTGGGATATGATAGGGTAAAAAGAAGCCTCAAACATTTATATATTTACCTTCATTATAGAGAAGGATTGAGTGCTTTTCATATGGACTTATTAATGCAGGACATGGCAATAAAAGGATGGAGAGTGTGGTGTAAATATTTGACGTTTCATACTCCTTATATTCCCTCGGTATCACCAACCATTATGGGTCTTTTTCTATCAGTACCTCTGCTGGCAACGTCTGTCACTAGATCCTACACAATAATAATTCCACTACATAATAAGGCAGACATGATAAGGCCTGCCTTATTGAGCGCTATCAACCAAAGCAAGAAGCCCAGAGAAATCTTAGTGGTAGACGATAAATCCATAGATGATTCGCTATCCATGATAGAGGACTTGAAAGATCATTATACTCTAATAAGAAATGAGGAAAACATAGGAAAGGCCAAATCCATAAATAAGGCGCTTGAGAAGGTTAAAACACCTTACGTGTTAGTACTGGATGCTGATACGATTCTTAAGGAGGACTTCGCTGAGAAAGTTATGAGAGGATTTACCAGCAAGGAGATAGTGGGTACCACGGGAGTTGTTCTGCCTACTAGCATCAAGACAAGGACTGAGAAGGCTAGGCTGATAGAGTACTTGCTTGGCTCAAGTCATAAGAAAACACAGGTAAAAATAGGTGGTATGTGGACACTTGCTGGTTGCTCAATGATGTGGAAGACTGATAAGCTAAAGGAGATGGAAGGAATACCTGAGGAAAGCATTGTGGAGGATATGGAGGCTTCATGGAAAGCTCAAAGCATGGGTGATGAGAACGGGAAAGCATATAGCCTATCCTATGTTTCTACAGCAATAGCCTATACTGACGAACCGAAGACGTTTGACTCCTACGTTAAGCAGATAGACCGTTGGTTTAGCATAAGGGGAGTAATAAAGAGAAATATTAATAAGATAAAGAAGAGGTTGTGGATAACTCTTGGATGGTCATTACTGGAGGCAATGCTCCCACTTGTCTTCATCGCTTTGGTGGCCTACTTACTACTTGGTAGGGCTGACTTCATATCGGCTGGAATATTGCTAGCCGTAGATGCATTATCATTACTTGTCCTATCACTTCATCTGGGCAAAAAATACAATTATGGAGTAAAAATAGTCGCATCAAGCGTGGTGTGGTTCTGGATGTACAGGTTTATTAACACAGGTAAGTTTTGGCAGCGACTCCTTTTCCCAAAGAAGGAATGGTAGTAGCATCAGCCATATGATGTTGTGGGCTACCCCGCCTACGGGGCTTCTCCTGTTTTACCCGCCTTTACGATTAGTAGCTTCATTTGAGGGTTCAGGACTAGCTTATACAGCAACCCAATCTTATGCCTTAGTGAGATGCATGGGCTAATGTTGTTTTCTTATCCCCTTGCTCGGTATGTTGGGGTTAAACTAAAGCCAGAACGAGCACAGGGTGTTGAAGCGCTCAAACTGTGGTTTTTGAAGCTGATAGAGATGTTATTGGCTCTTGGAATATCCGTTTGAGAGTCCTGAAGGTGTGGGGAGTTTCTGTTCTCTCCTCCTGTCGGAAGCCCTCTAATGAAGATGGGAGGCTGGAAGGTTGTCTGCTATGATGGTGCAGGAGTTCTACTTGCGTCAAAGGTA
>WAJZ01000092.1 GCA_015523575.1 Candidatus Hestiella acidicharens
ATATTGGATGTCCGTTGAACGTACCTGCATTAAACACATTACCTGTTGGCGTTAGGGTCTCCATTATTTCTTTGCTAGAAACAACTGCACCTATGGGGAATCCTCCCCCGATTATCTTACCTAAAGTAATTATGTCTGCTTCTATGCCATAATAACCTTGAGCTCCTTGCATAGAAATTCTGAAGCCTGTTATAACTTCGTCAAAGATAAGGAGCGATTTGTATTTATTGGAAAGCTTCCTAAGCCCCCTTAAGAATTCCATCTCCGGTTTTATTACGCCCATGTTGCCTATTACAGGCTCTACTATAACACCAGCTATCTCGTTACCAACCTTCCTGAAAATTTCTTCAACACTTGCTATATCATTATATTTTGCTATTAATGTTAGCTTGGCCAACTCTTCGGGAACCCCGTTACTATTCGGTGTGCCATATTCAGTAGCGGCACTACCAGCGCGTACCAGGACAGAGTCATGAGAGCCATGATAGCAACCATCAAACTTTAAGAGAAGCTTTCTCCCAGTATAACCCCTTGCGAGCCTTACAGCAGTCATTGTAGCTTCAGTACCAGAATTTACAAACCTTATCATCCCTCCAGGTTTTATATATCCTATGATCTTTTTTGCTAATATTAACTCGTTTTCATTTGGGGTGCCATATAGCCATCCAGAATCAAGTTGCTCTTTAATCCTATTCAACACATGAACAGGTCTATGACCTAATATTAATGGGCCATAGCCCATGACATAGTCTATCAGTTTTTCACCCTCTTCTGTCACAATATATGGGCCATAAGCGCTTTTTGTAAAGAAAGGGTATGGCTTGACGCCGGCCCTTACTGGGCTATTGGTCCCGCCTGGGAAGTAACTTAATGACTCTTTAAACAATTCTTCACTCCTCATGCGTTCCACCCTATGAAATCATTTAATATATCTAGCAACCGTTTCTCCCTAGGTGTTCATTTCAATCACTTTATATAAGCTTATGTTAGCGCCTAGGGAGTTCCACCTCATCCAAAAGGACTTATTAGCCTCTATTATGAGTAGTATTTGAAGCAAATGGCACGGGACAAATCTAAGCCTTGAGAGGCTTGGAGCATTGCTTCCATCGCCCTTCAGAACCCTAAGGTACAGGTTCTAGGTTACAACAGCATCCCTATGCCACATTTCTTTACCTTTACTGCACTTGCCTATCCTTGAACAGTTGCTATACTTTATTGGTGCATTATGCATGGCTTAACCTTGACGTGTTTTTAGGATTAACATAATTATTAAAAATATCGTATTCTTTAGACTTTTCCTCATTGCTCTGAATACCTTTAAATAAAGCTTAAAAATTCTACGCCTCAAACCACTTATTTTTAATCTTCTTAACCGTATCGCTTGCGACTTTCTTAATTTTCAAGGATGATGGTGCTTTGCTTTTCATAAGCATGTGGTGGTACCCCAAAAATATGCTGCCTTAATAATGATGCTTAATAATAATGTTAGCTATCTTTCACCTAATATCAAGTTTCTTTTTCTTTAGTCTTCTCAGGATTTTTCTTTTAATCCTAGACTTTCCATAAATCTTATCATATCTTTCTGTATCCTCTTAATACCTAGGCCAAGCTTCTCTACATTTATTTCAAAGAGGTAGGTAACACCATCGGCTAAGGTTGCTACATTGTTTCATTAACGTCAACGGCAAGTATCCCGTAGGCTTATTTAACTACTTTGGCAAAGGCGATGTTATGCAAAACAAACTTATAAAAACCTATTGTAGCCGTATTATAGTACAATGCCTTAAATAAACCTATGCAGGAAACCTTATGAAGGGATTGCAATGCTAGACGAACCTTCATGGATTTTACATAAAGAAAGACCTAAGGCAATAGTTTATGCTATCATAGAGCTAACAGGCTCTGATGATATAGATACTATAATCAAGACACTAAGAAGGGTATCAAATAATAACTCTTGGATAGGAAAGATCTCCTTCTACCTCTCTAAGAATAAGGAGGAAGTTACAAAAATAATAGAAAGCATAAAAATTGGTGAGAAACCTAATGAGTCTTTTGTCACTGAGGTAATGAATTTATTAAATCATCTTTAATCTATACACAAAAAAGAGGAACGCATAGAACGATATAAAGCTATTTTTATGATTTCTAAGCCAGGCCTAACGCTTAAAGAGTTCCCTCGACTTCTCTTCTAAGAAATTCTCGAGTATTTCGACAGATTTTTTCCTAATATCGCCTATTCTATTTTTAAGCGTTATGTGGTCATCCATATCATCAGAATAGATATAAACATAGAGTACAGGTATGTAACCGGTTTGCACGAGTCCCTTTATATACATAGATTCCTTCCAATTAAATATATCAGATGTTTCCATGATTTTCTGTTCACTTATTATTTCTTCTTCATAGAAATCTATTTTAGCCGATGGCACAGAAGCGCTTTCTTTTATCTCTTCTTCAATGCCATGCTTATCTATACCCTTTATCAATTTTTTCAGATTCTCGCTGTGAGTAGGTATACCTCTTTTTTCAAGTATATGCGAAGCCATTATCATAACTTGCTCAGGCCTCTTAATTATTGAAAGTGGTAATAACCCCCTTTGACTCAGCAGGCTTAAGGCCCACCTTCTTAGTAGTTTGGATCCTTTATTTAACGATATCTTTACCATGGTATCGAATTCATTGTCGTCAAAGTAATATAAATTCTCAGCAATAGCCTCAGATAATTTCTTTGGATCTAGAAAACCTGCCACGTCTATATCGCCATATATGTCTAGCTTTACCTTATTCCATTCATCTACCAATCCATAAATAAATTTTTCGACTGACCTTCCAACAGCTATTGACTTGTGGTGATAATAGACAGATTTATACATCTTATACCTAGCATCGAATATGTCTTCAAGGGTTGGTACGCTTTTCATATCCAAAGTTAAATAGAGCTTATCCGTTTCTTTCTCATATCCAAGTTTAATGCCATAGACAAGCCTATCTATATCAATATTCCCATAGACGATACCCGTGGCCATTGCATCCCTTTGCAAATAATCCAGCCTATCGGCATCAACTATTTCGTTAGAAATCACCCCCCTAATTATGTTAGCTGCATCTTTCGTCAAGCCTAATTCCTCTAAAGTACTGCAACCTCTTTTACACACAATCTTTGGAAAAAGGGAAGAAAGGGAAGCTTCTATTAGCAGGTCTAAATTTTCTAGAGGGACCTCACCTGCCATTTCTATTAATTTTTCAGTAAAATAGTATGTATAGAATTCATGCAGCTTCAGACCGAAGTCAACAGCCTTATAATAAATATCTGTCAACCTTTCGGCTACTTCATCCTCGATTAATGTGTCTTCCTTGGAATATGCTAAGACATTATTTATCCCTGGCTCTACCATGTGGCTCAAAGCTAGGTGCCCAATATCATGCAATAACCCTGTTAATCTAGCTACCTGTATAAATGATCTATAAGCCTTTTCATTACAGCTATTAAACATTGCGGCACATAGCTTTGAATTCTTTTCAGAAAGTGCGTCATTTAAAAGTTTGTTTGCTATCCTAGATGCTATATGCATGCAGCCCAAGGAATGTTCAAGCCTAGTATGTTTTGCTGAAGGAAAGACCAGATAATTTGCGCCAAGCTGCTTAATGTTATGCAACCTTCTGAAGAAAGGAGTCTGAAGTAGCCAATATTCGGCTTTATTAATAGGAATAAAGCCATGAACATTATCTAAGAGCATCGCCTTATATGGATAGAGGCCAATGTTTTCATTGTCTTTTAGC
>WAJZ01000093.1 GCA_015523575.1 Candidatus Hestiella acidicharens
GTACCTCCCTTGTATTGATGTAATATAAACACATAAAAGCTTAGACTCGCTTTGCTTTTTTCTTGATAAAAAGACTTTGCATGATAATGTTAAGAAAAAAGATATTATTGTCAGTAATTTTATTTGTATTAATAGAAGATTATGTTTTTAATAACATTTTAATTATGAGAGTAAATTAGACACCAACACAGTATCGAGGTCTGTAATGCTAAGGGTAATGTTTTTATAATGCCTCTTGAACTTTCATCATATGTGATGAATAATGATCGAGAGAACTCTCCTGCTCGTGAAGCCCGATGGTGTAAGAAGGGGGTTAATAGGAGAAGTAATCTCTAGGTTAGAAAGGAAAGGATTTAAAATAGTTGCACTAAAAATGGTAATGATGAGCAAGGAGGTCGCAGAAGAATTCTATTCTGTTCATAAGGACAAGCCATTTTATAAAGACCTCGTGGAGTTTATAACAAGTGGGCCAATTGTTGGTATCATAATAGAAGGAGATTCTGCTATTTCGGTTGCAAGGACAATTATTGGCGCTACAGATGCTAGGAAAGCACAACCAGGAACTATTAGGGGAGATTTTGGCCTTTCAATTCAAGAGAATGTTGTGCATGCAAGTGATTCGCTAGAAAGCTACAATAGAGAATATAAAATAATATTTAGAGATGATGAAATAATCAACTACTAGCTTTTTTGCTTAGTATTTCTTTTATCTTGCTGATAATTAACGTGTATTCTTTCTCCCCTGCGCTTTTTTTGATTTCTGACAACTCTTTTAATGTGAGTATCTCATCATCGCTTAGCAGGTTTCTAAATTTGTCTAGTAGCTTAAGGGCATCATTAAATGGTACGTTTGTAAATACCGTATCATTTTCATTTATATGCCTTCCAACAAGTATTTTGCCTTCAATAGAGACAGCAATAGCCATCCCTGTTCTAGCTTCTTCTAGGCTTTTGTCCCTATCTTTAATGGCAAGTATTTTACCCAGCTGCCTACCTTTTTCCGAGATAAGCGGGTAACCAGGCTTTATTATACCCCCTTCTACCTCTACGCCTATTATTACAGGATCGCTTCTCCTAAATATGTATCCTGGTAGAACTTTGAATTTACCAGGCCTTACTGTTGAATTTAGCTCTAGGCGTAGCTCTTCGCTCTTTATGTTATCTCTCCACCTTTGGTAGTCTTCCAATAAACGGTAAAGTACCCTATCCTTGAAGATCTTTACGTTGCTTCTTTCCGCTTCTTCTTCTGCCTCTGGAAGGATTTTTGAATTGAAGGCTATTATAACACCTAATGATTTATCCTTTTTCCCAACCAAAGATGCCTCAAGAACATCTGACTTTGTGACGTATCCTATCTCTGCAATTCTTATCGGAACGCCTATTTTTTTGAAAGCTTCGCTCAGGGCTTCAAGAGTACCAAGGGTATCGGCCTTTATTACTATACCGTTTGTTTCTGACTTAAATATTATTTCTCTGACTTCATGTTTTAAAGATTCCGCTAAGGTTTTTGCATGCTCCATATCTCTTGCTACATATATAGAAGATCCTGGAAGGGCATCGTCCAGCTCAGATGCAGCAATTCTTACGCCTGCAGCGGCATAAACTTCTTCTACATTTATAAACCTAGTACCTTTTGCCCTCATATCACTAAGTGGTGCAGGCATTAATAGGGATCTTACTGTGGTTATTATTGGCTTTGTTTTGCCATTTAACACTATTATGTCCCCTATTCTTATATAACCATCATATATTATCACATCTATGACTGTTCCGAGGCCAGGCACCTCCTTGACTTCCAATACCGAACCCTTTGCAGGACCTTCAACAAATACTAGTTTGTTCTTTAGGTATTGTTGCGCCAGCCCTGCTAATACAGCTAATAGATCTGGAATGCCCTCCCCAGTTCTTGCAGAGGTTGGAACTATTGCAACTGTTTTTGTAAAATCCTTGATCCTTGTGTATATATCTGCTTGAAATCCTTGCATGGACAGGTCATTCACTATCTTGCCGTAGATGGCTTTTTCTAGTTCTTCCTTTGCTCTCTTTTCTTGTTTTTTTACCGATACAATAAATGCTTGGTTTTCAGGTGACTTCCAGAACGGTAGCCTATCAAGTTTGTTGGCTGCAACTAGAAATGGAACCCTCCTTGATTTTAGAAGATTAAGGGCTTCATATGTTTGATCCTGAAATCCTTTTGTGATGTCTATTACAAGGATAGCGAAATCTGCTATGCTCCCACCCCTTTTTCTAAGATTTGAGAAAAGTTCATGCCCTGGTGTATCAATAAAGAGTAGGCCCGGGATTGTTAGTCTTATTGGTATAAAAGTCTTTAGAGGCTCTGAGATTTTTTCTATGGTCTCGGAAGGTACTATACTTGCCCCTATGTGTTGTGTTATGCCCCCGAATTCTTTTGATGCAACAGCTGTACTCCTTATTTTATCTAGAAGCGTTGTTTTTCCATGATCTACATGACCGAGTACCACTACAATTGGCTGTCTAAGCTTCTTATCTTGCTTTAATGCTTTGCTCAACTCTTTTCACCACCAAGAATGTGTAAGGTTACTAAGAGGTTAAAGGTAGTGAGGAGGTTCTCTAGACCATTTGCTTTTGCTCTGGATATACAATTTCTACGTTGAGTTGAGCAAGTGCTGTTTTCCTTCTTTCTGCTCTAGGATCTGGTATCATACGTCCTCTTACTGTCTTCTTTTTACGTAACCCTTTTTTATGAGGATGGAAACCGGGTGGGGCCGATAGCAGAACCTTCTTTCTTATGGCCCCAGGAATTCCTGGGTGCATTGGGAATCCTGTAGCATCGCTACCACCTCTTATTTTTAATCTTATGCCGTCGAGTCCGATGATGGATCCATCAATTTCATCTCCTATTTCGAGTCCAGAGATTCTAATTACAATATCCTCAGGAACAGCTATTTGGAAAGCCTTTGTCCTAAAAGCTATGGCTTCAGATTCGTTAGACCCTGTAGCTTCTGCTATTAGTTCGGATGCAATAAAAACGTCATTATCATTTATATTATCAGAAATAATTGCCTTAAATGGTATGTTGATCTTCTTATCCTCGACCTTGAAGCTTAAAGTTAAAAAGCCTATCTCATCTAGATGCAGTTCTTCTGCTATTTTTTTGCTAACCTTTGCCTTTGGAAGTTTCCTTCTTTCCTGCTCTTTTGTTTTCTTCATTTCCTCAGTTACCTTCAATTCATCTTCCTCAGATCCTTTCACTTTAACCTTAATAGTTTTTTTACCAGCCTTCGGATCAGATATTACTATCCTCAATGGAGGCCTTTCCTCTATTGGCATTTTAAATCCCCTTTTGGTTTCTGTGCCAATAATGATGTATGTTTTGCTTTTAAATCTTTTTATCCTATTGCATGGGTATCTGTTACATGGTGGTTTAATTTAGTCTCTTAGGGTCGTTTTGTAACTGAAAGCTTTGCCTTTTAAGGCGAAGATGAAAGGCTTATAATTTGTGAATGCATTTCTAATAACCGATGAAAATAATAATGAAACTTTATTTCACCCCGCGTCCGATATGTAAGGGGCAATAACAATAATTAAGGTAAACTAGAAAACTTAAGTATGTTTAAGGTTATTAAATAGCATTTGCTGCGTACTTATCTAAACTTCCTCATAACCTAGCCACGCTCTTTAGACTGTGTAGTTCCTTTTGAATTATAACGAATAGTACTTTAAAAACCATACTTCATAGACATAAGTATTCCATTTTGAAGCTAATAGAGATGTTATTAGCTCTTGGAATATTCGCTTAAAAGCCCTGAGCATAGAACCTCCTTCCGGTTATCTGCTACTTTGTTATGAGTAAAACTTCTGCACTACTCGTAGCTGATAGCCTTTTCAGCTCTTCATATAGCAGAACTTTTCGGGAAGAAAAACTCCACCTTTCAGGCTTTTTTAATATGCTGTATTAATTTCTGGCTTTTAATTTACTAGCATTAGATAGTGCTGAGGAAAAGGGAAGCTTACATTGCTTCTCTAACTATATATGAAAAACGTTCTGTTATTATCTAATAAAAAGTCCCTAAAGTCCTCTAATGAGGACAGAATGAAGGAAGCTTACTTGCCGTGATAATATAAAGGTTTTACCCATGGCAAAGTAGCTGATAACTAGAACGGCTAGGAAATAAATAGAAATGAAAATTTAAGTGACTAGAAAAATTATATTAATGGATGGGGTAGTATAGGTATTAATAG
>WAJZ01000094.1 GCA_015523575.1 Candidatus Hestiella acidicharens
AGATGTGTATAAGAGACAGTTCTTTAGGTTCACGAATGGCTATGGTTTCTAGCTTTGCCTTAAACCTCTCCCAATACTCCCTATCCATCGCAACTTTTTCGCCGTCTATGTTTAGAACTACTGCCCCTCCTGCCTCAAGCTTCTTGAAGTACGCCTCAGGTGACCTAAGCCATTGAACGGATTCAGAAAATATTATTCCTTGTTCTTTCAATATCTCTAGTGCAGTTCTCCTTTTTTGCTGTTTGACCTCTCTTTCTGGTTGGCGTTCATATTGATATTCTTCCTTCTGATGTTCTTCCTTCCCTCCTTCAATATTTTCTATCATCTCCTCTAACTCTGCTATTCTCGATGATAGGCTATCAATTTTCTGTGTGAATGGGTTTAAGAGATCTTGGACAACTTTTTCTATCCTCCTTGATATGTATTCGGTGATTTCTTTTTTGGAAATATTTTTTTCACCTGACTCAGCCAAGGAGAGTATTGCATCTTTTATGAAATCAACCGTGAGACTATACCCACTCGATTTAGCTATTTTTGATAGTACTTTGTAGTCATCCTCGGGTATTTCGACCTTTATAATAACTTTTCTATTTTTTTCATCCAATAAATACCACCAGGTAACTATCTATGATTTAAAGCTAATAAGTGGTTTTAAAACCGTTTATGCTACATTAAAAAGTTATTCGAGGTGTTTTTCGAGCCAATCGAGTAGTATTTCCATGTATTTAATTCTACTCTTGGGTCTTCCACTCCTAGTTAAATCGTGGTTTTCCTTAGGGAAGAGAGCAAGCCTTACCTCGCTATTCAAGTTCTTTAATGCAACGAAGAACTGGAGCGCCTGCTCGTATGGACACCTATAGTCTTCTAAGGCGTGCATTATTAGCAAGGGTGTGGTAATTTTATCTGCATAGAATAAGGGACTCTTCTCCTTGAACTTTTCAATGTCTAACCATGGGCTTCTTGATTTTAGCTGGTCCTGCGTAAAATACCATCCGATGTCGCTAGAGCCATAAAAGCTTAGCCAATTGCTGCAACTTCTTTCGGTTACTGCTGCTTTAAACCTATTCGTCTTACTCACTATCCAATTTGTCATGAATCCACCATAGCTTCCGCCTGCAACAGCTCCTTTTTCCGGGTCTAGCTGTTTGACCTGCTTTAATGCATCATCAACAATTCTCATAAGGTCCGCGTAGTCTATTTCACCATACTTCCCTCTTATGTCTGCAAATTCCTCTGTGTACGAATCACTGCCGTGCGGGTTGCCATATATTACTGCAAAGCCCCTTGAAGAAAGGTAATGGAATATGAAATTAAACGAATATCCATAGAATGTTTTAGGTCCTCCATGAATATATAATATCCATGGATTACCTTCTTTTAATGCCTCTGGTAGCAGCACCCAATACTCTATCTCTGAGCCATCCTCTGACTTAGTTCTGTAATACTTTGCATTAGAAAGGTGATACCTCTCTATAAAGCTTTTGTTAAACTCGCTGATTTTCTTATCAGAAAAACCATCGTAATAATAGATCTCTTTAGGTTCTCTATCAGACATCTTAGTGTAGGCTATTATTTGTCCACTATCGGATATAGAGAATTCATCTATAACATAATTCTTTGGTCTCAGTATACCTTTAAGGTTTCCTTTCTCGTTTGCTGCATAAAGGTGTACGTGTCCTTGATCGCTCAGCAGGAAATAGATACGGTTATCTTCGCCCCATGCCATAGTAGCGTTACAGGAAGGACCCCTTACATCACTATTTATAGAATTTTCTATATTTCTGTTTAACCCCGGCCATACTTGCTTCACTTCTCCATTCTTTAAATTGACTATATAAAGCTTTACGTGCGTAGCAAAGCCTTTTTCTAGTTTGTTGCCTAAGAATGCCACCTTTTCTTCCTTAGGGCTCCATAGAACCTGCTCTATCATGTAATCCTTTATGATGCCTATGTCCTCACTTGTCCTTAAATTCAAGATCCTTATTTCGTTTAGGTATGGCTTTAGCTCGTCCTGCTGGGCTGAGTAAACAACTTTTTCACCGTTTGGCGATATATCGAAGGAATTTATCCCATATTTGTTGTTAGTTAGCTGCATGACCTCACCATGGGGATATGAGACCATAAATATGTTTCTTGGTCTATCAAATATAAATCCCTCACCATTAAAATATGGCGGTATTGTATCTATGATTAGAGCCTCCCTATCGATGTAGTTTTTCCATTCCTTATCATCAGACCTTGACAAATATATGATTGCTTTGTTATCTGAGGACCATTTAATGGACTCTATTGGCTGCCTAGAAAAGGCTATTTCATATTTTTCGTGCCCAATCTTCAATACCTTTAGGCTAAAACCCTTTTTCTTTTTCGTTACATAGGAAATCAGGCTATCATTATATGACCATGACGGACAATAGTCTCTAGGACCACTCGTAAGTGGATATATTCCTTCCCTATCATAGATCCATATGTTGCTCTTTATATTGTTTCCCTTAGGGTCTAGCTTAGAGGCGAGGAACGCTATTTTTAAGCCATTATGAGATATGCTTGGATTTGAAACTAATACTATCTTTGATAAGTCTTCGGCCTTTAAGTCCCTTGCCAAGGACTTCACCACCATGATTTGCTATGAATTAAAAAATTATATTTTGGATATTTTTATGTATGCTTTCATTATTTCTAGCCCAGACCTAACGCCTGGGTCTTGTGATAAGGGGCTGTTGGCGAAGAATTCCTCTACTTCCTTATCATTTACTAGGCCAAAGTATGGTATTACTCTCATTAGGCTTCTCCCTAGTATTGCAGTACCTTCAAATGCCTTGCTAAGCTTGTTAAATCCGCTCGACTTGAACCAGTCCCAAGCCACGTGCCTTGCGCTTTCGTTTAGCGAAGACGTCATTAATACTAGGAGGTCTTGTAGCTTTACGTTCTTCTCTCCCCACTCTAAAGCCTTACTGACCTCCGAGGGGTCTGACATAAACATCATGGCCCTTAGATATTTGATCTTCTCGGAATCTAATTCTGACTTAATATACATCTCCTTGAGCTTTTCAAAGTCGCTTGTTGCAACGGCGTATGCTGTGTAAACTGCCTCCCTCATATCTGGCTCTACTTCCTTGCCAAACATGCTAGAGAGCTCTTGGGCAAAGTCTTTGTCTAGTATAGCAAGCCTCCTAGCTATGTTGCCCCTTAAGTACCTAGAGTTTATATCTTCTAGCTTGCCTTGTAGCTCATATTGCTTTGAATGATACTTTAAAGCAAGGTCTTTGAAGACGTTTTTGTTAAATATCGTTAGGTTGAACAGCTCTGAGGACATTTCTTCAACTGGTAAGTAAGCGCTTTCTTCTATGTTTTTATTAACCACCTCTAGGTAATCGTTAAGGCTTGAAAGGCCTGCTAAGAGGAAGTTGTAGTAATCGTTAATCATTCCCCATTTCTCCTTCGGATTCATCTCTTCTATCATGTCTTTGCTAATATTGTAAAAGACCCTATAGAACCCGCTCCTGTCCAGGTTTACCTTTAGGTTTTCCACTCCACTTATTTCTACTTCAGCTAACCTTCTGTCCATCATAAAGTCGTGCCTCTTCTTGTTGACTTTCATCGCTATTGGTATCATATATATGTTGTCGTCAAGCTTGCTTACTAATGAAAACCTGTGCTGCTCAAGTAAAAGCTTTCCATTTTCAAGGCTTACCTTGATGTATGGATATCCAGGCTGCATGATCCAGCTGTTCATCATTTCTTTTATTGGATAGTTGCTGAAGGCCTGCAAGGATTCCCATAGGTCGTTAGCTTTTGCGTTTGAATACTTAAAGTGGTTTAAGTAGTTGCTCAGGCCTGCCCTAAAGGATTCGCCAAGGAAGTATTCTACCATCCTTAGTATGTTTGCCCCTTTCCCATAACTTATGTCATCGAATATCCTTTCTATCTCTTCTGGATCCTTTACCTCCACGTGGATTGGGTGCGTAGTAGAGAGGGAATCCCTTAGCATTGCACCACTAGTCTCCCTTGCTAGAAAGTCATCCCACATCTTCCATGAAGGGATAAAGGAATCAACTGCCTTAAAGGCCATAAAGGTAGCGAAGCTTTCATTAAGCCATAGATCATCCCACCATTTCATAGTTACTAGGTCTCCAAACCAGTGGTGGGCAATTTCATGGGCCACAACTTCCCCGACCCTTTTCAATTGACCTAGCCCGGAATCTTCTTTTGCAAGCATAGCAGACTCCCTAAAGGTTATTGCCCCCCAATTTTCCATTGCTCCAAAGGCAAATTCTGGAACTGCTATGAGGTGCATTTTAGGAAGCATGTATGGAAAGCCAAAGTATCTTTCATAGAAGTCAATAGAGTTTTCGGCTATCCAGGATGCGAACTCGCCCATGGCCGTTTTGCCCTTTGTTGTTGCAATAATTATCTTTCCTTTACCTAGCTCTTCCCACCTGCCAATGCCTACATATAAAAGATACGTTGACATGGGCGGGGTTTCATAAAAGCTTATTATTTTCTTGTCCCCATCATATTCTATACTTTTAATAGGCATGTTAGATATGGCGTGCAGGTTCTTTGCTATTTTTAGTGTGATCCTAAAGGTAGCTTTGTAGGCTGGGTTGTCGATGCATGGAAACATCCTGCGAGCGTGAACGGCCTCAAACTGCGTTGATATTACATAGTCATTGCCATACTTGGCCTTGTAGATTCCTACAAGCCTTTCAATAGCTTCGCCGCTAAACTCTACCTCTAGGATGCCAGAAAATGGACCAGATCTTATTACAACATGGTCGTTATCTTGTTTAAATTCTACGTTCTTCCCGTTTACCTTTGCACCCTTTATTTCTAGTCCTACTGCATCTAGGGTCACATCCCCATTGCTTGTCATCTCTATCTTTTCGATACCCTTATACTTTGTTCCATCAAAGTCCATGCATATATTATATCTCTTTACCTTTAGGGATTGAAAAGCATTCATGTCTCAAACCTCATTTTTTATTGTATATAGTGTAAATTTAAGCTTATGCCGTTGATCCTAGACGGTATCTTATAGCGGTTTAAGGCGAATTCGAATACAATCTAACGATTTTCATCTCATCCAAGGATC
This sequence comes from Candidatus Hestiella acidicharens, assembly GCA_015523575.1. GTDB lineage: Archaea > Thermoproteota > Thermoprotei_A > Sulfolobales > Acidilobaceae > Caldisphaera > Caldisphaera acidicharens. Next base: position 5,096 of record WAJZ01000094.1, read on the forward strand.
TATTAATCCCTATTATGGGTGGCACCTGTTCCGGACGAAATGCAGGGCACATTTATGCCATATCTTAATGGCTTGGAGCACTACCCGTTCTGGTTATCCGCTACTTTTGAAACCTTTGAAATAATCGTAGCAGATAACCTTTCAGCCTCCCATTTTCATTAGCTGGCTTTTGGGGAAAGGAGAACTCCCCGCATCTTCAGAGCTACCCATAATCATGGCTATCTTTGGAAAATATTAAATGTTTCATTTATTGCTATCTATGAAACAGCCCCATTATCGCTTAAATAGTTGTTTGATCATTAATGTTATATTTTTTAATTAATTTAAAAACATTTTTGCCCCGTGATTAGTGTTAAGCCCACTAGCTACATTACTTAAATGCCTATAACCCTTTAGCCTTTAGTGCTACAGTATTACATTATATTATATATTTGCATCTCCAAATCGTCTTTCTTCTCTAAAAACTTACACGAGCATAAATAACAGCTCTAGCCACTTTGGCTTCACACTTTTATTCTCAATATTCTTCCTACTTGCTGTATGGTATCCTCCACCTATTAACTGTGCGATAAACCTTACCTTCATGGGCCTATTGTTTTTAGTATAAGGGTAGATAATGCTACCAATTTCACAAAAACCTAGCTTTGGCGATCTCTTCTGTGATATTATTTCTTCCTAATTATACTGAAGCAACTTTAACAAAAATTGCTGTTTATACCCCTTAATATTTAGAGAAAGGTATAAAGCTATCGAACATTTAATATATATCGGGTGTAAACAGAATGATGTCAAAGAATTACCTGTTGGCCTTCAGTCTAATTATGCTTATTGCCATTGGGATGATCCTACCTACAATGTCGTTTAGTAAAGCTAATAAAAACGTGTATTTTAGCGCACCAAAAATGAATAGTTCTAAGGGAATGAAAAACTACACAAAGGGAAACTATATTATTGTCTATCCAAATTCTATATCCCTCTTGTTAAATGGAACTACAAAGGCTAGGGGACACATGCTTCACAATAAATACCTCTTCAACTTTAAAGAGTCGTTCCTAAATTCCTCTAAAATAATCAATTTAAAGGTTGTCAGGAAGGCTAATTCAAACATAACCCTAAAAGAAGTTAAGACTTCTTGTTATCGCTATTCAAACGGTGGCTATGGTATCTTGAGGCTTTCTTATAAGGTTTTATCAAGCAACTTTAATGCAACCTCTTATGATAATGTAACAGTTAAGGCCAACGCTGTGAATAAGCTGTATTATATAAACATCTCCATCCAAGGCTCTTGGAACGTTTCTAAGAGCCTCCACAACTTTACTTTTGAGAGCATGTTCTCCAAGTATAGTGAATATAGCAGCCTTGTTTACAACAAAAACTTTGCGTTGCTGAGGCTCTTTACACACCGTAGCTTAAACCTGAATAGCATAATGAAGATGCTTAACATAAGTGGTCTAAACGTTACATATTATAAGCTTAGCGTTGGGAACAATAGCCTTTCTTTATTATTACATATGACTTTTAACGCCACGACAAGCTCAGAGAACAACGTTACCATGCTAATAAACATGCTGATAAACAACTTCTTGCAACCAGGCTATAGAGTATCGGAGTTCTCGTTCTATCAACATGGTGGAATAGCAGAGACTAAGCTCTATATTAATGAGACCTACAGCAATACTTTCAAGGCGCCATTCAACTTTAATACCCACAAGCTTCAGAAGTTTGCGACTCTAAAGGGTATCAATATTTCAAGGATAGAAAAAGCGATTAATGCATCAAAACAAATAAACTCATTTATAAGTGACCACTATGTTGTAGCAGTTCCCAGCTCGTTGAGCATAAACGTGTCGTCTAACGGAAAAATTGTAAACTATCAAATAGAGACACCAAGAATAGCATATAAAGGTGCAACAGGCCCGAAGGAAAACTTGGTCTCCTTAGACTACTTAATAGGGAATGTATCAAGCATATTACAACAGAATGGATTCACTAAGGCATCCTCACAAATAAGGAGTTTGTATAACTTAAGCGTAACGCTCGTAGGAAAAGGGGTTTCCGTTAAACCAACGCATACCACGATAGGTAACTTACCAAACGTCACCGTTACACTTCTTAATAGCAAGAATACCAAGGTAGCCGAAATAGGCGGGACGACTGCTGGTGTAATCATTATAGGTATAATAGTAGCCTTACTTGCTAGAAAGCATATTTAGTTTTTTTAGGTGAAAAACTCTATGCTTAGAAGTAGAGTAATTCCAGTAGTATTTATTTTTGCCATGTTTATCATAGCCTCTTTGTTTTTTTCTGCATACGGAATTTCTGCAAAAAGTGATGAGGGTGTATTGCTAAAGACAAACAAGACGTTAATATATTACTTGCCAAGAAACTTTGGATCCCTTAGCGTGTTAAGTGGCGGAAATGAGACTATCCTTTTGCTTCCAAGCTCAGAGGCATATATTGCTGGTCTTAATGGAAAAAGCGCTTGCTATAGGTACGGAAGTCTCGTAATCTCAGGCATTTATAGGAATCGGCCGTCTATTGTAAGGGTATCGGCAACTACAACCTATGAGGTCTATACCTTCAAGGGCTTAAATGCTTCTACAGCGCTTTACTGTGGCAAAAGCGTTGTTGCGACAGGAAGCTCTCACAGCTTTCCATATATAATAAACATCTCTAAGAATAGTGTAACATCAAGCAACATAATGGTGTATATACCTTACAGCCCCACTTCAATAAATAAATATAACGGAAGCTATGTCCTTACCTTCGGTAACAACATAGTTATATTTATAAATAGTGGGAAGAAGGCAACTGTAACGTCACTTCCTATAGGATATAATATATATAGTTCTTTCGTTAATGATGGTAACCTTTATTTAGTAGGTTCCACTACCTACAATAATTCAAACTATGGGGTAGTAATTAACTACAATAAAAACGAATCCTACATATTGGTCTTAAGCGGAAAGCCAGGTTTCATAGGCGTAGGGGCAGGGAAGCTAAACGGTTATTGCGTTTATTACCGACCTAATTTAGGCTTTGGCTATTATATTGTAGTAACTGAAAACAAGCATGCACATACCTCCTTAGTGGGTCTTTCCTATCCATTTTCACTAGCTAGGGAAGGGACATTTATGGGAGGCATTTGGTTTACTGGAAACTTTTCAATAGATAACGCTTCATATGCCGGTGGAATTTATGTTAACAGTACAATAGGTGGCAATATAGGGAGTAAGAAAGCAATAGGCTGGATTGCAAGTGGCATTCCTATCGTTTCAAAAGCTCATATTGTGGAAATGAAATTACACTACAATACGACTACTGCAAGTATAGTACCTAACAGCGCATATGTCGGAAAGAGCCATGGGTATTTAGTAAAAACGAATTCAATAAAACCAACTTACCTTACGTTTCAAGTCAATAGATATGTAATCTTCGGCGAAGTTGCATTTATAGCGATCCTCATAGGCTTAGCTATCTACATTCCTCTTGCAAGGAACTATGGTTGGATTTAGAAGAACGGTTTTTCAAATGATAGTATTGCATCAACAACCTCAGGTCTCATTAAATACTCGGGTGGCCTTTCTCCCTTTGCTAGCATCTTCCTTATCTTAGTACCGCTTATTCTTATCCTATCCTCTTCCCCATGTGGGCATATCTTTTCATTAACCATCGTCTTGCATTTTTTGCAATAAAAGGCTTCCCTTATGAATAAAGGGATTATGCCAAGGTCTGGGAACTCTTCAAATGCTTTCCACGCATCATATGGTCCATAAAAGTCGCCCACCCCGGCGTGATCCCTACCTACAATCATGTGTGTTGCTCCATAGTTTTTCCTGACTATCGCATGGTGTATAGCTTCCCTTGGGCCTGCATAATTCATCTCCATTCTCAATATACTAAAGACATAGCTTTCCTTTGGAAAGTATTTTTCGAGCAAGGCTTTGTACGCGCTAACAATAACATCATCTCTAAAATCACCTTTTTTCTTCCATCCTAGGAGGGGGTTGACGAATAGGCCATCGGCAAAGGTAAGGGCAGCCTTCATAATGTATTCATGTCCTGTATGAGGTGCATTCCTTGTCTGAAACGCAACTACGTTGCTCCACTTTAGGTGTTCAAACAAAACCCTTGTGTCCTTAGGCCATAGCCTCTGTCTTTCAAACTTCTCTGGGGGGTCCTCTAGTAGCGTTATAGGTCCAGAGATCATCATTTCTTTCATGCCCATTATCTTTAATACGCCCGGGTGCTTACTTGAAGTGGTCTTGTATATGCTATACGCATGCTTTTTCTTGTCCCATGAAAAGATCTCGTTTATCCTTAGTATGGCTATATTTTTCCCTTTATAGCTAAGGGCAACCTCGTCTCCTTCTCTTAAGCCCTTTATGTATTTTTCTTCAGCATCTAGAACTATTGGAATGGTCCAAGGGGTGTCGTCTTCAAGCCTCATAGAGTTTAACACGGATTCATAATCATTCCTGTTCATGAAACCTTCCAAAGGAGAGTAGACCCCATGTGCTATGTTCGCTACATCAAAAGCCCTTCCTTCATTTACTTCAAGCTTCTCCATAAAGTTTGACTCTTCTCTGAGCCTTTCCAAGCTACTTCCAACCCTTGTCCTATCTACAAGTCTTCCGCCATGTGGCCTAGAAACCATTGCTTCCACCTTTTATATATATCCCAACTTCTTCAGTCTTTCAATTATTTCGTTTTTCTCCTCATCCGTTAATGATGAGGAGATCTTCTCTTCTTCCATGTTGCTTGCTATCTCCCTCAAAACGTATATCACGAATTGCGATACGCTTGAAAAGCCTGTATCGTTAATAAGGTTTTTTATCCTCTCATAGAGCGTTACTGGTATAGACACCGTTGTGTACCGACCCTTTGGTCCAAGTTTTTTCTTCACGACCTACACCCATAATTATATTTAATTAAGGGGTATAATAATATTTAATCATGGGAATATATACAATGCACTGGGTGCATATATGAAGTTTGCTAAGAATGATATAGTAATATGGCTAACCGGGTTGCCAGGCAGTGGAAAAACAACATTAGGTAAAATGCTCAGGGATAAGCTAAAGGAGGAGGGATATAGAAGCGAGATTATAGACGGTGACTGGTTTAGGAAATACATAGATGATCAGGCAGGTTTCACCAGGGAGGAGAGGATCAAACACCTAGTAAGGGTATCTTATATAGCAAAACTCTTAGCTAGGAATGGCATCATAACCATATGTAGCTTTGTGTCTCCATATGAAGAGGCCAGAAAAACAGTAAAAAGCATAATTGAGGAAGATGCTAGCTTCTACCTTGTTTACCTAAAGTGCCCGGTAGAGGAGTGTATTAAAAGGGATCCAAAAGGTTTATACAAAAAGGCATTAAAGGGTTATATAAAAAACTTTACTGGTATAGATGATGTCTATGAAGAGCCAAGCAACCCAGACTTAGTTCTAGATACCTCTAAACGTAGCCTTCAAGAGAACTTTGAAGCATTGTATCATTTTGTTAAAAACATTATGGGGGTCGTTTCATAGGTAACAATAACTGATCCCCACCTTAAAAGGTTATTGTTCTTGATGTCGCTAAGGCGGAAAGTTTGAAGCTATATTCAATTTGGGTTCAGCCTCGGGCCTCCATCCCTTTATTCATATCCCACTTAGGGAATTTGGGGTTATGTAAGATTTAAACATGTGCATATAGTTAGGAAAGTAGTGAAGGTGCTTGGGGCAGAAACACATATTAGGTTAGCTTTGTTCGGTTTAATGGGTTATGACAAGGTATCCAGTAATACTGAGAGGTTGCTGAAACCAAGAGGGTTCTGTAAGATTGTTGACATCAGCTACTCAACTTTGAAGCAATGAGTTCGTGAGGGTAGGATCAAACCCTATCGTACTACTACTGGAAGGTGGAGGATACCGTATAGCGAAGTAGAGCTGGACTTCCATCCTCCGGAAAGTCGTCCAATAAAAATGGAGAGTGAAAGTTGCTCACTACTTTTGAAACCTTTGAAATTAATAGTAGTGGATGGTCAGGGCAGTTAGAAATATCCTAGCCTCTTTAGCCTCTCCTTTACCTTCTCTTCATCTTCTTTGCTCATTGTCTCTTCATTGCTCTGCTCCAACAATTCGTTTAACATGAATTCAATAAGCTCTTCGATTGAATTGAAAGATCCCTGGTTTTCTAAATACTTTTTCGCCTTTTCGTATAAGTCCTTTGGAAGATAAACCGCAACCTTTTCCTGATCCATTCTATCACC
>WAJZ01000095.1 GCA_015523575.1 Candidatus Hestiella acidicharens
ACGCATAGCACTAGGTGAAAATAGATGGTAACCGTTGGAGATAAGGCACCAGAATTTGAGTCTAAGGCTTATTTTCCTGCAGAAAAGAAGGTTAGTAACATAAAGCTAAGCGACTATAGGGGAAAGTGGGTATTGCTCACATTCCATCCAGGCGATTTCACATTTGTTTGCGCAACCGATCTGGAAGCATTTCAAGCGTTTTACGATAAGTTTAAGGAAAACAATGCTGAGGTCTTAGCAATAAGCACAGATTCCATATACTCCCATAAGATGTGGGTAGAGACGAGCCCTAGGGTAGGTAAGGTAAAGTTTCCATTAGTTGATGATTTGAAGAAAGAGATATCTGCAACCTATGGGTTCTTAAACCAAGTCAGCGGCATGACTAGGAGAGGTACAGTAATAATAGACCCTGATGGAATAGTAAGGTTTATTGAAATACAGGATGATAGGCTAGGAAAGGATTTGACGCACATATATAATGCCTTTATTAACCTAAAGTATTTGTATGAGCACCCGCCAAAACCCGACGAGTTTGAGATAATAGCTGCAAACAAAGGCGAAGGCTTCCACAATATAACGATAAGGATACCAGATAGCATAGGCAAGCTCTAGTCTCTGGAAAAATTAGTGCTTAAAACAACAAAGCGAACAAGTATCAGTATAACTTTTTTATTAATGTAAATATAAAACCTTTTTTGATTTTATTTTTATTGGTGATTGAATTGAGCAGAGGGTTGAGGATAAGTAAAGACGAATACAAAGAAAAATCGACAAACGTTGTTTCCTACAAAGAACAAGCAGAAAGGATGCGAGCGCTTCAAAGCGAGCAAAGAAAAGTTGTGGAGAAGATGAAGAGGATTCCGTATAAAATAGCTGTGCTTAGCAGCAAGGGGGGAGTAGGAAAATCATTCGTTACATCTAATCTAGCAATAGCAATGAGCTCTATAGGGAAGAATGTTGCGGTATTAGATGCTGACTTTCACGGCCCAAGCATACCTAGGATGCTAGGGCTAAGCTCTACAAAGGGCCTCTTGGCAAAGGAAGACGGCTCTATTGTGCCTGCTGTAGGTGCTAATGGGGTTAAAGCCGTTTCTGTAGGCCTTATGCTACCAGAGGAAGACACCCCAGTAATTTGGAGAGGTTCTTTAAAAACTACAGCAATAAGGCAGTTGCTTGCGTATACAGATTGGGAAGGAATCGAATACCTCTTTATAGATTTGCCTCCAGGAACCGGGGATGAACAGCTAACCATAGCGCAAATAATACCGCACCTTACTGGATTTCTCTTGGTAACTATACCTAGCGAGGTCTCAAAGCACGTCGTGAAAAAGGCTGCTGCATTCGCAAGAAAGCTAAACATACCCTTGTTAGGTATCATAGAAAACATGAGCTACTTTAAGTGCCCCGATGGAAGTGTACAATACATTTTTGGGAAGGGAGCAGCGGAAGAAATTTCTGCTGAGTATAACATTGCTTTCTTAGGAAAAATACCAATAGATCCAAAAATAAGGGAAAGCAATGACAGGGGCGAGGCGTTCTTCCTTAAGTATCCAGATCTAGAGGCGTCAAAATCATTTATGAGCATAGCGAAAAAACTGCTTGAGGTGATCGAAAAACAGAAGGTTACATGAGGCCGAACTTTGTTGCTACATCAATTGCCTTGTATTCTTTACTCAGCTTCGCAATTGCCTTCTTTTCCCCCTTTGGGGTTATCATCGTTCTTATAGATTCTACCTTGATCCCATATAATTTCTCTATAGCATTTTTTATTTCATGCTTGTTTGCCTGCCTTAAAACTATAAAGGTTAGCGCATTTTCCTCTTCCATTATCCTAGAGGCCTTTTCGCTCATTACTATTCTAAGTATTACGTCTTTGCTTTTCATTGCCTTTCACCAAAGGAAAACCTCTCGTCTAAGAGCTTTAGGGATTCGCTTGTTATCACGCTAAGCCTGCCAGGAATTCCTCCTGGTGCTAAATGCAACACGCTCACTACGCTCGGCTCCACTACTGTAACCCCAGGCATGTTTGAAACAGCCCTTGCAAAATAGGATCTATGATTTTCAACTATAAACAAGATGCTGTTTGGTTTTTTATACCTCCTACCCCTCATCTTACCTTTCCCGGCCCTATACCTTATTCCTTCTGATGCCCTCTCAACATCTTTATATACACCAATTTTTGTAAGTAGTTCCTTTGCCTCCCTTGTCTTCCTTATAGATTTTAGTATATCAGAGCTTATTATTATTGGTGTTGTTTCTGCTTCAAACTCGTGGCCCCTTTCCTTAACTAAATCGGGTATAGCAGTTGCCGCAAGTGCGCTCATTGTTGCCATTATCCTCTCTTTCTTATTTATCCTTTCATGTATTCTCTCATCTATCCTTGGTGGAAATGCTATTCTACCCTTCCTGGTCATGGGAGCAAAGGCTGCCCTAGAAGAGCCTCTTATCCTTGGAACCCTTGCCATGGCATGTCCTACGCCTAGGCTCCTTGCGGTTGTCCTCTTTCCTGCCATAGGATCCCTGGATTTTGGCTGTATGGATGCTGTAAACTCGCTAAGGAATGCCCTCATTATAATGTCTTTTCTTACCGGAACTCTAAACACGTCTGGTAGCTCTACTTCTCCTTCCACTTCACCACTAGCATTATACCTTAAGGCCTTTACCTTAGGCCTTAAATAGTAGAGGATAGACAACCTAGGTATCAAGGCTAAACACCCTGTTTACTGGAAAGGCTTATAAATGTTATTTGCGGTTCCTTTATCCCTGCCTTTAAAATCCATAGTGGCGGCCTTATTGGATGCCTCAATACCACAGGCCTTTTTACAGCACCCGGTATAGATCCCTCTACCATTACATATGAGCCTTTTATAATTCCATATCTCAAAAAGCCCCCGGAAGGGGTTATCTCATAACCATTATTGCCTATTGCAAGTATTCTCTTATTGTATTCCGTCCTCCTATGGAATCCAAGTTGGCCAGGAGAAAGCGTTTCCCACCACGTACCTTGTGCATGGCTCCTAGCACCAACCTTTCTGCTACCTTTTCTATGCTTTGTCCATCTAGGTAGCTGCTTAACCCCATACCTCTTTATAACGCCTTGCCAGCCCTTTCCTTTGGTTACAGATATTACATCAATAACCTGACCTACTTGGAAGACCTCATTTATACTGACCTGCTGCCCAAGTTTGTTAATAGCAAAGTCCAGCGAATCCTTCAAGTTACTTGAAGACACCTTCACCTCAATCATATCAGGTTTTTTCTTACTGAGTCCTCCAACAAGCCTTGGCTGTGTAGCTATGAGTACCCTTATTTCTTTAAGCCTGTCAAGGTTACTTGTCAGCTTCTTTATCCCTTTTTCAGTATCTACCTCTCCTATGTTTTTTATTTTTCTCTCTAGATCCTTTGGTATGTTTCCCCAAGCCTCCGTTAGTGGATATAATCCCCTGTTTGCGTCAAAGGAGTAGCCCCTAACGGCAACGATATAAACGGGTGGAGTTTCTATTATAGTTACTGGTTTCATTACCTCCTTCCCAAAAGTCGGGAGCCCTTTCCTATCCTCTATTGTAAATATGTGCGTCATACCAGCCTTGTATCCAAGAAAGCCCAAGAGCTTTGGCTCTTCGCTTCCTAAGTCTGGCCAGGTTTTTACCCTTGGAACAAACCTGCTTGCTCTTGCCCTTGGATAAAAACCTAGGCTTCCCCTACGCGCTGCTGATTTTTTACGATGCCCCATCAGTTAGCACCTTTTTTTACAG
>WAJZ01000096.1 GCA_015523575.1 Candidatus Hestiella acidicharens
GGTCGTTGAAGCACCTTTAGAGTTCCTAGGCTTTTATGACGAGGTTTCCAGCATAGGGGTTAGAACCTATGAAAACCCCTTGGAGCTAGTTTATAAGGATAGGCCTACGCCAATCCTGAAGCTGAATGGACTGATAAAAGATGAAGGCATCAGGCTTTGGGGGAAGCTAGAGTTTTACAACCCATTTAGCTTCAGCATAAAGGACAGGGTTGCGTGGTACATGATAGAGAACAGCGAAGAGGCAAAGGAAAAGGACTGCATAATAGAGGCTTCCTCGGGAAACACAGGTATAGCAATAGCAGCCATTTCATCGATAAACAAAAAGAGGTCAAAGATATACGTTCCTGCAAACCCTCCAAGGTACGTTGAAAGGCTGCTGAGCATTTATGGCTCCGAGTTCGTTATTAAGGGTAGCTCGACGGACGAAATAATAGGGGAAGCAATAGAGGAGGCAAGGCTTTGCAATGCATATGCGCCAAACCAGTTCAAAAACATCTTTAATGTATTGGTTCACGTAAGGTTTACTGCTAAAGAAGTTGAGTACCAGGCAAGGTTCAGCAAGGCCAAGTTAAAAGGGGTCTTTGCATCGATGGGAACAGGAGGCCATGTGGCAGGCCTTTCTTTTTATTTCCACAACAGGGGGCAGGTAAAGGTCTATGGGGTACAGCCTAAGGGTGGAAAGATACCAGGCATAAAGAGGCAAAACTTTGATAATTGGTGGGGGATAGAAGAAAGGCCTGACTATATCCTAGAGGTGACGCCTGAAGATGCAATTAAGGCCTCGGTGTTGGTTGCTAGGAGTAATGGAGTGCTCCCAGGCCTAAGCGGTGGAGCAGTTGTCTCCGCTTTCCTCAAAGCCTATCATAGGGGTTTACTTGAGGAGGGGGACTATGTAGTCATAATACCAGACAGCGGCATAAAGTACTTGGAGGCCTTCGATACATATATAGATAGGTGACGGCTATGCATTCAAAAAGCAACTTTCTTAGCCTAGTAGATGACGCTGTTGAGAAGTTACAGAAGAGCCCATTTCACGTTAACTTAGGCAACTCTTATCCAGTTGCTGTTATAGGTGACATACACGGTTTTTATGACGTATTTGAGGCCTTCCAAAAGCTTATAGATGAATACTCCGTGAAGAAGGTTGTTTTCTTGGGGGATTATGTGGACAGGGGATACGAGGGCGTAGAGGTATTGGAATCTATACTAAACTTCTACCTTTCAGAAGGAGATAGAGTAGTGATGCTGAGGGGGAACCATGAAGACCTTAGGATGAACAGGGTATACGGCTTTTATGGGGAGCTTGTGAGCAAGCTTGGTAGCAAAGCGGCGTCGCACATAGGCTTATTGTATTCTAACCTGCCCCTTTCTGCAAGCAACAAAAATGCCTTCTTTGTCCACGGTGGCGTGCCATGCGTGGATTGCATCAATGTTGAGAAGGCCTTAAAGATAGGCTACGTGGCTGGGTTAAAGAGAGGTAGAGATCACGTCACAGATAAGGTAGTCTTCCAGATGCTTTGGAACGATCCAGACGGTTCGATAGAGTGGTTTGAAGTAAATAGCGTTAGGGGAGGGGGCTCTTACTATTATGGGAGGAGGGCGTGGGCAAACTTCTTAAACGAAAACGGTCTAGATTTTATAATCAGGGGGCATGAGGTTGTTGATGGTATCTTGATATGGAGGGATGATGGTAGGTACGTGAGCAAGGTAAAGAACAGGGAGGTCATGTATTATGATTATGTTTACCATAACGTCATAACCCTCTTCTCAAGTAGGTATCACCTTGGAAGGGCAGGCTCTTTAATTCTCTTCAAGGATGAGATGGAGTTCTTTGAGCTATAGTAGTTCCCCTTCCACTTAAACCCCTTCCTCCTTGCATCCATTAAGCCAAGCATGATGGAAAGCGAAGCGATGAAGTAGAGAAGGCTGTATGGTCCCTTTATTTTATTTGTAAGCCCACCAATGTAAACGAAGAGGTTTTCCGCTATATAAGAAGCTAGGGTAATTGAAGAAGCTAGGTATAGCTTAAATATTAGTAATGGGATGAACGCTAACGGGAAGTAGAAGAGCAACGATAGTCCGGCTAAGAACAAATAAAAATGCAAGCCGCTAGATTTTCTAGCATAGCTATAGAAGAGCCTTGCCATAAAGTTTCTGATGCTATCAAAACCCTGCCATGACTTTGTTTCTATGAAGTCCCTCGCGTCCACGGGTATTATCTTAACTTTTTTAGACTTTGCTACTGAGGCAAATTCCTTGTCTTCAACCAATTCCCCCTTAACTATTGCATGTCCACCAACTTCTTTATATGTATATGGCCTTATTGAAAAACAGCAACCAAATATTAAGGTAAAGGCGTCTTCCTCGTTCAGAGACCTATTATACCCAAAATAGCCGTGGAGCAAGGCTGAGAGGAGGGATTGTGTTGAGTTGCATAGGATGCTATCACATTTAAACCTTGGCATGAAGGAGATAAGTTCCCCTTCCTTCGTACATGAAGACATTTTAATAAGTTTGCCATAATTCCCCTTTATATCTGCATCTAAAAAAAGCATTGAGCCTTCTATAGGTACCATTAAGCTCCCCCTAGTCAAAGCGTATGGTTTGGGGAGCCAACCATTAGGCACTTCTTTAATATCGATTACTTCTACCCTTTTGTCCTTTTCTTTAAAGCCCTTTGCCACTAAGCCGGTCTTGTCTTCACTCCTATCGTTTATAACTATAACCCTTTGAACCAAACCGTTTATGGAAGAGATCTTATCTAGCATTTCCTTTATGTTTTCTTCCTCGTTTCTGGCAGGTATTATCAAGTTTACTTGTCTTCCGGTGCAGGCGTTTATTATATGAAAAGAGTTCATGCTCTTCCTTATATTAAAAATACCGTAGACCATTATTGCCGTTATTGATAGTGCTATTATTGAAGATATTGCGCTTGCAACTATTCTGCCTAGTAGCATACCCATCGTCGTTTCTTTGGGGGCTTTGTATCTAAAATGCATTAATATATAGCTAACTTGGCGCATAGCTTAGGCGTAATAGCCATGTTTTAATATGCCGTTTTAGGAGATTTAATGCAACAGCTTTCTAAAAACTGTTAAAAAGATAATAATTTTAATACCTATATTCTCCAACGGGGAAGGACTTGGTATGCGTTGCAGAGCTGCATTCACACAGCACAGCAAGTGACGGCAAGTATACGCCAGAAGAGATATTGTTAAGGGCAGTTAACCTTGGCCTTTCCGCAATTGCAATATCTGACCACAATACCTTCAGAGGGTCTGCGATAGCGTTAGAGGTCTCCAAAAAGATAGACGTAGAGCTTACTGTAATACCGGCAAATGAGGTAAGAACATATAAAGGTGACGTCTTGGTGCTATGCCCTAGGTTGCCCTATGAAGAACCGCCTAAGGATCCCCATGAGCTTCATGAATGGTCTTGCAAGAGGGGTTGCATAACGATAGCCGCCCATCCATTTCACATCGGGAGGAAGAGTATTGGGGCTTACATGAAAAAGAACCCCATGGATTTTGACGCCATAGAGGTCTGGAATTCAAGAGGTCTGCCTTTTCTGAACTGGCCTGCAATAAGGTTTGCAGAAAAGTATCATAAACCGAAGACAAGCGGGAGTGATGCACACATAATACAAGAGCTCGGAACCTCCCCCACGATAATTGAAGCGGAAGAATGTGATGCAGAAACCATAATCTCCTCTATAAAGAAAGGGAGGTGCAGGCCTACAACAAGATACATGAAGCTCTCTACGCTCTACGAGGTAGTTAAGTGGAGTCTGCATAGGAGGGTAAGCAAGGGAAGGAAGGCTATATGATTCCTTGTTTAGCTCCTAGCTCTCACGTGCAGGCTTTATTGCGGTAGTTTGTTATTCTATTTCTCTATTTAGAGATATGCTCTTAATATATACTAATCCTTATATAGAGAAAAATATATACCAACCCACGGTGACAGGCGTGTCGCACGAATCAATGTATAAGATCAATCCTAAAGCCGTTATGTTCATGGATATAGTCTATATGATAGTTCTCTTTTCCATATCTCCTCTCTTTCCAGGAATTTCATGGACGCGTATTGGCGACTTTAACATGGCAGAGATAAATTATTACCATGGCGTAATGATACAGCTGGCCGTTTTTGGGATACTTCTCGTGGCCTACGTTTTGAAATTCCCTAAGAAGCTGCTGGACTTCTTTAGCATAAGCAATATTATAATAC
>WAJZ01000097.1 GCA_015523575.1 Candidatus Hestiella acidicharens
ATATTCTTCCTTGCTTAGTTTCATGAGAGAAGACATTATAATAGACCTAAGGTTGTGCATTTCTATTTTCAATAGCGTCAAGGTAGCTGCAATAAGCGCTGGTGTAAATGGGTAATACTTAAATGTAGCCTCTGAATTCTTCTTAGATATCATAATGGAGCTCACCCTAATCGAGTCTATTATTTCTTCTAAGCTCTTGCCCTCAACAGAAATATGCTTGAAGAAATTTTTTAGGGAAGAGGCTAACGCTATTGTATCCCCAGATTCTCTCTCATATATTGTAAAGAGATCATTCCAGCTTATGTTGCACACGTTTACATTACCTAAAACGAGCTCTAGGGTCTTGGCTGGTATCTTTAGCATAGAAGATTGTATCAAACCTAAAGCCATCCTCCCTTCTATCATGGGGCAAATTATTTTTTTTGTATAGTCCCTGTCAATGCTAGATAATTTTTTCATTGCGTTAGAGTAGAGTTGGGAGGTCGCCATTAAGGAATACCAAGGAAACACATTCGGATTTTTGGTTTCATTATATATGGATGATGCCTCGTTAACTATATTGTAAATCCTTTTGTATCTTAACGAAACCTCTAGGAACATCTGCAACCCAGCCAAGGAATCTGGTTCTGCTAGTATTTTATCAAGGTAAGAGTGATCCCAAAGTAGCGACGCTAAGTTATCCTTGTCTACTTGCCTTCCTTCGGCTAAATTCTTTGCAACTAAAAGTGAGTCGTTAATTTCATCTTCTATTGCAAAGGATTGGGTCAATTCCAGCGCGTCTTTAGGAACGTATTTAGAAATGCTATCAACAAGCTTGTAGAACTCCCTTATAAGTTCTTTCTCGATGTCTTCTGCACTTTTCGCTTCTGTAAGGGATCTATACTTCGTATCCCTGAGCGCGACATAGATGTCGCTTAGCGAAGGAGAAATTTCCTTAAGCCTCTTAGTCGAAATCAAGGAGGATTTAAGATATCTCAGCTTTGGAACTATTTGGGCATATGATGAAGGGTCTCCCAAGAGATTCACCTTTGAAGCAATTCTTTAATCTTATCCGTTACCTGCTCAACGGCCTTGGCGTGGTTTTCTTTGCCAAGGGATTCTATTTGTAGTAGCTCCTCTTCTTCCTTTTTCTTATATTTTTCTCTAAGTTCCTTGAGGACTTCTTTATAAGATTTTTCTAATTCCTTTATTGCGCTTTTCAGGAGCGTTTCTTTTTCTTTCATAATGCTTCTTCCCAGCTCATCACCAAGGCCTATGAGTTTGCTAGATTCATTTCTAGCTTCTTCGTTCAGGGCATTTAGGGAGTCTTCGAACCAGTTAACCACATCTACCATTTTTTCTATGTTTGACTTTGCCATAGGGCATCCCATTAAAATTTTTTCCTTCGGGCGGATAGAAACTATTAAAGGTTAAATATCTATATGCTACCTCCTTGCCACAAGCCTTAAGAACTTTTAAAGTATTTTACCTTTTTTAACTAAGGCAATACATGGGCGAAAGTATGGAAAGCGTAAAACCAGTTGTGAAAAATTATTTAGAGGTTAAGGAAGAAAAATTATCCGAAGACTTCGGGACTGGGGCATACATTAGGTGGCTGCTAAGAGATAATGATGGGGCCAAGACCTTTTTCATGAGGTATTTTAGGATTGAAAAAGGTGGTCATATCAATCATCATTTCCATCCATGGGAACATGAGATTTTTGTTTTGGAAGGAGAGGGTAGGATAAGGATAGGGTCGAAGGTATATAGGGTCTCTAAGGGAAACTTTGTTTTCATTCCTCCTAACGTTGACCACGAGTATTGGGCTGATACTGAAATGAGGTTCCTTTGTATGATTCCCTCAAAACCAACAGCAGAGAAATTGGATAAACCGATAGACGTCTAAAGTGTTTGCAAATGTCAGATACAAGAATCAATAAGATTAATGAGTTAAGAGAGAGGATTGGGCGATGCAAAAAGTGTCCTTTATATATACATAGAAGAAACCCAGTTTTTGGCGAAGGAAGCATAAATTCTAGGATAATGTTTATAGGGGAGGCCCCCGGTAGAAACGAGGATATAGCTGGAAGGCCGTTTGTTGGGTCTGCAGGAAAGCTATTAGATGAGGTTCTTTTAGAGGTAGGTCTAGCGAGGAATGACATCTACATAACAAATACGGTTAAGTGTAGGCCTCCAAACAACAGAACACCTTATAAAGAAGAAATAGAGGCGTGTTTGCCTTACCTTTTAGAAGAAATTTCTATACTATCGCCTAAGATAATAGTAACCTTAGGGAGGGTTTCTGGGGAAGCTGTTTACTCAACCTTGGGCTTGAAATGGCGCGGTATAGCTAATGAAAGGAGGGTGGTAAAAGAGGTAAAATATAACAATAAGAAGATAAAGCTTTTATCGACCTACCATCCCGCAGCAGCCCTTTATAAACCAGAGCTAAAGGAGGAACTGAGAAAGGACTTAAGGAGGGTTAAAGAGGTCCTTGAAGAGGAAGGGAAGGAAAGGAGAAAAACGCTCTATGACTTTTTTGCCTAGCCTTTTATTATGCAATCCACCTCGCGCTTATTGATAGTTCGCCATTAGATTGTATCTCATTGGGGTTTAGGGTTTGGCTTAGACGCAACCTAGGGGCTTCCTGACTCTTATAGTTCTATATTTGGCTCCCTGCCTTCCTATATCCTCTTATGACGAAGGTGAGGGCTATTAATATTCCTAAAGAGATGCCTATTATAAGGTACAGTATTTCAAACGCAACGCTGAAAGGATTTGATGATACGTATACATAATTGCTTATATTGCCTCCATTTAAGGCCAACTCCCCCATGTACCATATCAAGGAATCTATAACTGCTATTTCCATTATGTTTAGCGCACTAGCTGGGTCTTTTTTAGCTATCTGCTTTGCATAGCTCATATATGACCCATCTATTGAGCTTTCCAACCCTCTAGAGGCCAGCTGGGAGCTAATTAAGTTGAACTCATTCTGTAGCTCCTTCGTATAGCTATTTGTTATTACTGGATATGAGGTACCTATAACTATAAAAATAATATTGAGTGAGTTTTGCAAGGCATCTTCATATATGCCAATGGCAGCAGTGTAATACCCTTTCTTTAGCAGGGAATTTGCATACGTTAAAAGAAAGTTCAGGTTATTTTTCATGGCGTTTAGCTGGTTTGCCTCTTCTACATTCCCTATTGAGATGAATTGTTTTATGTAATATTCTATTAGAGAATCCGCATAGCTTATAGCAGTTCCTGCGAAAGTAGATGAAGATAGGGCGGTTGTCTTTATTAGTGAAGGCGTTATGTAGGGTGGCGTAGAGGCTGATGATATGGCTGCGTCAGCCCAAGACGAGGCGCTGTCGAGCCTAGCGTTAATATAGGCTAAATTTTGGGCTGCTAGGCTTAAAGAAATACTTGGAGTACCCTTTACCAATGATTCTAGGTACTTTGCGTTGTATATAGTATCTGCTATCCTGCTAAACGCTACAGATAAAAGTTCCTGTCCATAAAGCGTGTCTACGTTGGAATAATTAATGAGCTTTGACTCTAGGTTCTCTGCTTTATTAATTATTTTGTTTGCGGTTTTAATTATAAATGCTGTTGGAAAGGTAGTGCCATTTTTCGAAATCCTATACAACCATATAGTATAGTTTACGGTGAGCGCATCATAGTAAGAAGTGAAGGCATAGCTGGCTGACGCGTAGGGAGTGTCGTTTAGGTCTTTATAGGCTAGGTGGATATCGGTTTTTGTGTTGTTTATTAGCTCATATACGTTCGCCTTCAATAAGGTTTGGTTCGGCAGGTAGGCCATGGTTTGGTTAATCGCATTTAATATTCCTTTGGTCCTGTTTATAAAGAATAGGCTGGCCTTCCTCATATTTACATTAAAATAGGTGTTGTTCCCTATGCTTATGTTTATCCTATACGGGGTTGATTTGTAGATCTTTTCTATACCAGCTATTATCCCAGGTATTGGAACGTATCTTTTGCAAAATCCAACGCCACTAGATATCAAGTTTCCTACAGGGAACGCAATTGTTAGGTTGTTTTTCGATGCAGCCATGCATTTCTCTTGTAGCCCCCCAATGGGTCCAGATAGGCCGGAGGGGCTTACAGCCCCAGTTATTGTAAATTTGTGCAAAGCGGTAGTATTAAGACCATTTGCTAGTCCATAGGTCGCTAGCATTACGCCAAAACTACCGCTCGGCCCAGATATGGTTCCTGAGGCGTTGATAAATATCTTTAGATTATAGTCGCGGTAGTTAAGCCCGGAATATAGCATAGCTACAATAAAGGCCATCTTCATGCTATAGATTGTAGAAGGCTGAACTGTACCATTGCTTGTTACGCTTACCTCTCCACTACCTGGATAGGAAAGGGTTATTGTTGTATTAATTACTGCCCCTTTGTTAGTTCCAACGACTGCTGGTAAGTATACCCACGTTGACCTGCTCCAGCCGCCCTGAGAGGCCTTTGCAATTGGAGATGCTAATGGAAATAAGAGGAATAGCGAGACAAGCAACATTACGATGACCCCTAGCACCTTTTCTCCTTTTTTCAGATTCAATTTTAAGCCCCCACACAATCTATATTTTTGTGGGGAGTTTTAGCTTAAATGGTGGTAGCATTGGGAGGGAAGAAGCAAAATAAGGTTAAGGAAGCCGGATCAGACGCTAAGGCATCTGCCGTTAAGGAACTTAAGATAGTCGCTACGCAGGTTATTACAAAGGAGAAGGTATTGCAAACGCCAAGGCTTATATCCCTTCTTTATTTAATTAAAAGGTTTGGTGCAGTTCATGAAAGAACCCTTCAGTTTATAATGAACTATCTGCAAGAGAAGGGGGCTGAATTGGGGTACCAATTTACAAGGCTTGGAAATGATCCGTATAGTCCAGCTCTAAAAAATGATATAGTTGCACTATTATATACAGGCCTGGCCGAGGCAGAGCCTAGGTATAGGAAGATAAGGGTTACAAGCGATGGTAGGGAGGCATTAGAAAGCATCTCCGTGCCAAGCTCTTTCAAAGAGTTGCTTGAAACTAACTTTAGTGAAATAAAGAGCAAGGCTTCAATGATAGACGCTGAGATAGACTTTGGGATTAGGAAATCTAATAAGTTGCTCAAAAAGCGGTAATTTTTAAGGATTTAACCCCATAATGTAATCTTAACCTCTTATTATTTCTAGAGGCTAAAATAGTGCTGGTGCTTATTTAGATGGCAAAATACGTCCACCTGCTGGGCAAAGACGCAAGAAGGAAAATAATAGAAATACTTGCAAATTCCAGGGGCGTGAGGCTGTTGGCTGCAGAGCTAAACATTACACCAGCAGCCGTAAGCAAGTATCTCTCAGGAGCGACCCATCCATCAGACATAGTTTTAGAGAGGGCCATAGAGGTAGCTAATGAAGACGAGGTAGCGGCAATAACAAAGATAATAGAAGATGAATTCTTAGAAGGTTTAAGTAGTTTTATAGAGTGGGGTTATAGGAAGGGCACCATTGATTTAAGGTTTTATAAAAAGCTGAACAGCTTGGTGGCAAGGGTGGGTTTAGTCACTTTAAGTCAAAGGGACATGGCGACTACCTAATTTTGTTGCGTGGCTTTTTTGTCAATAGGAGGTGCTATAGGTTCTAAGATTAAGCGTTCCTAAGGTCTCCTTGGTTTTTCATTAAATTATAAAGTTCGACCATAAGCAGTTCCTATAAGGAAAGCTTTTAAAAGAAAACATTTACATAAGTTAAGCTGTATTCAAGATAAAAGAAGCGGCCTGTGACATTTGCCTAATGGGTGGGCTCATGCTTAGCGCTGTTTATTTATCATTGCTAGAGGTATCACTCTTAATATTGTCTGCCACGCTAGCTAGGAGTTTCACGATAAAGTATAACCTTCCGCAAGTTATGGGGGAGCTTGCCATTGGCATGATTCTCTCGCCCTACCTTATAGGGGGCATGATCAATTCCTTTATAGGGATAAAGCTATTCACAATAAATAACGACCTGTTGCTCTTCTCAGAGTTCGCAGTTGTCTTGCTAATTTTTTCAACAGGCCTTGAGTCTGGCTTATCTGCTTTAAGGTCCTCAGGGGTTTATGGGGCTTTAGGCGCCCTTTTTGGCGCAATACTACCTTTCATTATTGGAGGTTTAATACTATCATATTACGTTAAGACAAGCGTTGCATTCTTGATGGGGGCAGCGCTAGGCGCTACCAGCCTGGCTATAGCATCATCATTAATCAGGGAATCCAGTATTAAGGGGAAGAGCGTAGACTTTATGATATCGGCTGGGGCGTTTGATGACGTTATATCCTTGATTATATTGTCTATAGTAATAGAGATGTCAGGTACGCAAGCGATATACATAGGTCATCTTATTGAAAGGGTAGCATATTATGTTATATCTTGGCTAATAATATTTGTGGTCTCTGTAATAATAATACCTAGGATCTTTAATAGGGTTAATGAAAAGTATTCCTTTGAGCTTTCCTTGGTCTTCATATTTGGCTTAACTGTAATAATGACTGCACTAGGATTTTCGCCGATAATAGCGGCATATATTGCAGGCGTGGCGATGGCAGAGAGTAATAAGGTTGATGTGCTAAGAAAGTATACCGATGGCTTATTGGAGCTCTTCGGATCGATATTTTTCGTTACAATAGGGGTTGAAACAAACCTTGCTACCTTGTCCTCCTTTGGGCTCTACCTGACTGGGTTGTTAACAGGTATAGCAATTTTGTTTAAGGTGATAGGGGTATATCCCTTTGCTTATTTGTTCACGAAGAGGTTTAGGTCATCGCTTTCAATATCCCTCGGAATGATTCCAAGGGGGGAACTAGGCTTGATCATAGCCTCAGTAGGCCTTTCCTATGGTATATTAAATACCGTAGAGTTCTCCTCAATCGTTTTAATGAGCCTCTTGACATCAATAGTAGGTGCTATGCTGTTTAAGAAGTACTATCATTACCTTATATGAGCTATTCCCAGCCTGCTGGGTGGTTGCTCTATAGTATTTTTGTTAACCATACACAACCCCCCGTTTACCCATCTTTATCGCTGGTTTATTAAGGGCTAAATTAACTGGTATCGCTTACCTTGCTGGAAACTAAGTAAAAACCTCCTGCCCTAATAATAGCCTTACCATTATCGGTGCAATATAGGAAAGGTTATTATTACCCTTTATTGGCTTTGTATTTAAGATACTTCCCTAGTCATCAAAATACACAATACTCAAACAAGCAGATAGTTCCTATAGCTCAACTATTGCCGTTTCTCTAGGTTTCTCACCTAGGGCTGTTTTATAGATAGCAACAAACGAAATATTTAATACTTTCCACAGATAATCATGATTATAGGATGGCTCTGAAGATGTGGGGTTTCATAAGCCCGAAAGCCAGCCGATGAAGATGGGAGGCTGGAAGGTTATCCGC
>WAJZ01000098.1 GCA_015523575.1 Candidatus Hestiella acidicharens
ACCAGCAACTATTTCTGCACTAACTTCTTTAGATATTTTTTTAAGAGCAGAGAGTGCATTTTCATTATGAATATGGGCAACGTCTGTTACCAAGACATCTGCCCCAGCTTTGTCTAGCATTTTAGCCCTTTCTAGATCATATGGTGAGATAGCTGCGGCTACTGCAGGTCTATTGTTTTTGTCCACCGATGGTTTTATACCGACCATAGATAAAAGTTTTTCTAGATAATCAATTTTTTTTGATTCTAAGAGATAGTTGCTTCCGATTTTTAATATAATCCCCTTTATATCCTTTTCTCTGACAATGGCAAAAAAATCTTCCTTTCTCGATAAGGCATCTCCAAGGCTTTCCGTTATATTTATCTTAGGTATTTCATTCCATATATCAGGTGATTGTGATTTAACCTTCTTAACTTCATTTGCTTGGTCTTCTCTAGACATGTTCCTATGTATTACACCTATACCGCCTAACCTTGCCATAGTTAGTGAAAGCCTCCATCCCGTTACTGTATCCATCGGGCTTGATGCTATTGGTATCTTAATTTCGATTGATCTAGATATTTTACCTGTTAGGTCTACCATGGAAGGTTCTATTGAAGCCTTTCCTGGTATTATGACTACATCATTAAATGTAAGAAACCTATCCATGTTCATTTTTCCACCTTATTTCTATCGTTAGTTGATATCTGCCTATTTATATTTAATGTGCCATCATAAGTCAAATACCGTGATGAAAGGCCTACAGAGGCCTACACAAGGTGTAGGTGTGGAACGCTTCTTTTTATAAGAATAGCATGGTGCGTTATGCTTTTAAATACAACATGCTGTAAAAATAGATGGTAAGAGGGTTGTCTTACGTCTCTATAGTTGACTTGGGTTCCCAATATACACATTTAATACAAAAAAGATTAACATATCTTGGTTTGAGATCAGTTCTAACTCCATGGTTTACTAAAGAAGTCTATGATTCTGATGCTGTAATTATTTCAGGTAGTCCCATGAGCTCATTGAGAGATGATATTAGCGAAATAAAGAATAATATAGTCAAAATCATTAATCAAGGAAAACCAATCCTTGGCATTTGTTTTGGTAATCAGATTCTTGCAGAAATATATGGCGGAAAAATAGTAAAGAGAGCAGAATATGGAAGGACAAGGGTTAGTGTAGATTCTATAGAAGGAATTTTGAAAGGATTTAACAATATCGAAGAAGTATGGATGAGTCATAGCGATTGCGTTATAGATGCAGGCGATGGAAAGGTTCTCAGCCTATCCGAAAATGGTTGCGTTTCTGCTGTAAAGATACCTGGTAAGCCTGTTTACGGGGTTCAATTTCATCCAGAGGTTACGCACACAAAGAAAGGGGATCTTATATTTAAGAACTTTGCAAAAATATCTGGTATGTCATATAAAGAAATATCAGTACATGACAAGGTCTCCTTATATTACCAGCAAGTTGTTGATGAGATAAGATCTATGTATAAGGGCGGTAGAATAATTTCAGCAGTAAGTGGAGGCGTAGATTCTACGGTTTCGACCTATATAACTATGAAGGTAGTCGGGCCTGAAAATGTCATACCAGTTTTTATTAATCATGGTTTCTTCAGAGATGGCGAGGTCGAAGACGTGTTAAATAAACTTAAGGCAATAGGTATTGATCCAATTTACATCGATGCATCTAGAGAGTTTATTGAAAAAACAATGAATATTGTGAGTTGTGAAGATAGGAGAAAAACTATAGGAGAACTCTTTGCAAGAAAGCTGTTTGAAGTCATAAAGGAAAAAGAAGCAAGCTATCTGATACAGGGCACCACTTATCCGGACTTAATAGAGAGCGGAAGGACAAGGCATTCTAGGAGAATTAAGTCTCATCATAATGTTGCAGGATTGCCAGAGTGGTTTAATATACAAATAATAGAGCCTTTAAAGGGGTTATATAAGGATGAAATAAGGGAATTAGGGAAGATACTTGGTTTACCAAGGGAAATAATCAGAAGACATCCTTTCCCCGGTCCCGGTTTGGCAGTTAGAATAATAGGTAAGTTGACACCAGAAAAGCTGGAGATAGCAAGAAAGGCTGATAGGATATTAAATGATGTACTAAAAAGGGAGGGAATATATGAAAAGTTATGGCAGGCATTGGCTGTTGTTTCCGAGTCTTGGGTCGGAGTTAAAGGTGATGAGAGGGAAGAAGGATATATAGTGAGTATTCGCCTACTTCTTAGTGAAGATGGCATGACAGCGGACTACTATTTGCCAGAAAAACGCATAGTGGATGAAATAGCTAGAAAAATAACTAATAATGTAGAAAACGTTACTGCGGTTTCATTTGTAACAACAACCAAACCTCCAGCTACCATAGAGCCCTGCTAATGCGCTTAGGCATATTGTTTAATTATTGGGTTTATTACCTTTCTGTTCATAACATCTATTAATCCTCTATCGGTAATCCTTAGCTCAGGAATAACTGGTAGTGAAGTAAGGCTAAGTGTCATCGATGCGTTTATAAATGAAGATCCAGCTTCTCTTAACGTTTCTTCAAGCTTTTTAACTTCCCAATAAACGTTTTCAAAGTTCTCATCGCTGACCAAACCTCCTATTGGTAGCCTGACTATTGACAATAGGTTACTGGCATTAACAAAGGCTATGCCACCCATCGAGTTAATTACATGTCTAATAGCTATAACCATATCCCTTACATTATAACCTGCCACTATTAGGTTGTGGGTGTCGTGGGCTATCGTCTGGGCTATGGCTCCATATTTTAAGCCTAGGTTTTTTATAAAGCCCTTACCTATGTTATTGCTTCTATGATGTCTATCGATAACTGCTATATGCATTATATCTTTTGTGGCTGTAACGTATCCTTTCTTTACTGGTAGCTTTTCCATAGCCTTTTCTGTTAGGGAGCTCCCGGGAATAGCTTTTATTACATAAGCTAATACTTCCTTTCCATTAGCTTTTATTAATAAATCCTCCTCATTTAGCTCTTTTGTCTTGATAGTTTTCTTAAACTCCTCAGGATAACTAAAGTTGTTTCTGTTATAGAAAAATTTACCTTCGTTATAAACCACCTTCCCATTTATTATCGTCTTCTCGATTTTTATTTTGTCTAAATTCTTGGATAATACAAGGTCAGCATACCTACCTGGGGCTATAATTCCAATTTTATCATCAATTCTGAGGTGTTCTGCTGGATTTATTGTTACCATTTGTATTGCTTTTATCGGGTCTACACCTAAGCCTATGGCTTCATTTAATATATGGTCTAGATGCCCTTTTTCTACAAGGTCTAAAACGTTTATATCATCAGCAACAAGTACGAGCCTCCTACTATCTATATGGTGGTATGTAAGTAATTTTATGAGCTCTTTAAGGTCTTTCCAGGCACTACCTTCTCTAATAAAAATATACATCCCTTTTCTGACCTTCTCTAATGCTTCGCTTGCAATTGCAGATTCATGATCACTTGAGATGCCTGTTAAAATATAGCTGTCCAATTTATCGTTAGAGAGAAGTGGTGCATGGCCTTCTACTATTTTCTTATCGTTTAGCGCCATAACTATGCGTTCTATCATACGGTCTCGCCCATTTATAACACTATCAAAATCCATAACCTCGCCCAACCCTATGATGTGATCATATCTTAGCAGTTTTCTAATGTCATCATTATCTATTACCTCGCCCCCGCTATCCAATTTTGTGTTTGGATCCACAGCAGGCACGCAACTAGGTACTTCAAAAAATATTCTTGGCAATGCATACTTGCTTTCTTCAATGAAGGCTTCAACGCCCTTATATCCCAGAACATTGCCTATTTCATGGGGGTCTGCAATAAGTGTTGTCGTACCATGCATTACCTCTACTTTACCAAACTCTCTAACACTTAGAAGACTAGACTCTATATGAATATGGGATTCTATAAAACCTGGCATAACATAAAGGTCTCTAGCGTCTATAATATTTGTATTAAAACCTATATACTGGGTGGGGTCTTCATGCTTTCTGTTCAACAGCCTGACTATCCTACCATCATAAACTATTATTGATATATCTTCTAGCAATTCCCCTGTGGTCACGCTAACAAGGTTTGCCCTATCTATAATAAGCTCCGCCTTTCTTTTACCCTTAGAGGCCTCTAATAATTCTATTACTTCTCTTGGATTCAACTCCATCAGCTCTTATTATTATAGAAAAGTAGGTTTACAGTAAATATGTTTTTTGCATAATTACCGTTTCCCACTCCCTAGGTCATTATAGGCCTCTCTAGGTTGCACCTCTATAATTCATCATGGCTACAAGCCACGTGGAAGTCATGAATATCCTTCGAGGTAAATAGAATAAGCCCCACATCCCCATAATAATCCACATAGACCTAATAAAAACCTTTACCTCAGAAACAGCTGATTACCCTATAGGTTTTTCGCCTAAAGTTCTCATGAGAAGCCTAGAAGCTATTATCAAAGGATCCCACACAGGATTTAGTGTAGGCTGGTAGCCTAGGTCACTATTGAATAGATCCCAAACGGTCGAATTTCTTGTTAGTAGTGATGCAATAACATTTATTCTCCAGAAGACAGACTCCGAAGGTCCAATAGCCTGAGCACCTAATAATTTTCCAGTTTTCTTATCGGCAATGACCTTAACGCTGATCCTCTTTTCTCCACCAGGTATGTAGTGCGCTTTTACTCCAGATTTTAGAGATGCTTCTATTGCATCAAATCCCATGCTATTCGCTTCAACCTTGCTGAGCCCCGTTCTGGCAACTATTAGGTCAAAGATTTTTAGGGCAGATGTACCAAGGCTACCCATAAATATTGATTCCATTCCACCAATATTACTTCCAGCTACATGACCCATTTTGTTCGCAATTTGTGCAAATGGCCTCCATACGAATTGTTTTGTTATTAGGTCTTTGTGCTCGGTTACATCACCTGCAGCATAAATATCTTCATTACTTGTTAATGTTTTTTCATTTACTAGTATTCCCCCGTTATTTCCAATACTTAGCTTAGCCATCTTGGCCAGTTCATTATTTGGTTCTATACCAACACCTATAACAAACATATCTCCCTCGACGTGGCCAATGGGAGTCTTTACTTTTATTGCCTTCTTTCCATTTATCTCAAACGATTCTACAGGTGCACCTTTAATTACGTTTATATTTTTAGATTTTAGTTCCTGTTCAACTAGCTCGGCAAGATCTCCGTCTATCGCCTTGGGTAGTATTTGATCCATTGCTTCAATTATTGTCACTTTCAGCCCAAGCCTAGCTAGGTTTTCCACGAGTTCTAGTCCAACATAACCTGAACCAACAAGGACTACTTTCTTTCCCTTCCCTATCGTTTTGGCATAGTTTCTGATAGCTTCAGCAGAATCAAGGTGTTTTATATAAAACACGTTGCTAGCTTTTTTTATTTCTGGCCAGAACTTTTCTGCTTTAGACCTAGCGCCAGTGGCTATTACAAGCTTGTCCCAGCTAATCTTTTCTTCTTTCCCTGTTTTAATATCAACAAACCTAAGCACTTTCTTATTTGTATCTATCTCAGTAACTTCTTTATTAAACCTTAGATCTATACCCCTTTTTTTGAACTCCTCGGGTGGATAAAAGACTAAATCATTAAGCCCGTTTACTATGTTGCCAACGTAATATGGAATACCACAAAAAGCAAAGCTTGCCCAATTGGATCTCTCCAACACAGTAACTTCTAGTGAGGGGTTTAGCCTCTTAGCTCTTGAAGCTGCTGACATTCCGGCGGCTCCTGCTCCAATAACTATAACGTTTTTCATTTTTATCACCATTTTCCTACCATTCTAGCATAATATTTAAGGTTTTATTCATAGAACCTTAAATATTACACTTTACAGCTTTAATATCAATCCTCCATTGCTTTTTTTCACAATAGATGAAAGCTCCGATACAATCCTAACAATTCTATTGGTATCCCCTTCTAGCTTCATGATTATCTTTGATGTAGCACCTGTACCTGGACCCACGTTTTCATATAGAGGTATTGTTGCTTTGATGAACACATCTTCGCATGATGCTATAATCCATGCTGATGATTTCGATACAACACAACTCAGCTTCTCTATGAAGTTTTTTACTGATTCGAAGGCATTAATTAATAGGCTTGGATCCTTAAATATTATCTCAAGTTCCACGTCAGACTTCAAAGATAATCACCTCAAGGTGTATAGTATAGCACAAAGACATTTTTAATTCTAACATAGGAACAATAAGAATGAGAGAAAATGAGAATGCCGAAGCTTTCAGTAGCATACTCAATAAATGATGATGTAGGAAGGAATGTAGCAAATTTGCTGGCTAGCATAAATAAAAGTGTTTCTACCAGTTATTGTCAGAAAGCCTTATCTTGCTATAGCATTAATGAAACATTAATTGGTGGGTTCGAGGAAGATACGATTAATTTTGATTTTCTCGATAAAACACCTGATGAAAAATCGGATATCATCATAGTTATTTCGAAGCATCAATCAACAAGCAATATGAAGACCCTTTCTCTACACCATACAGGAAACCCATCTCCACAAGCTCCTTTTGGTGGAAGGCCAATGGAGCTATCATATACAATACCTGCCGTAAGTAAGGCTGTCTTTAAGATATATTATAAGCATGCAATTAACCTGTTTGACTACAACTTTACATTAGAAGCAACTCACCATGGTCCAACATCTCTTTTAAAGCCATTACTTTTTATCGAAATTGGAAGCACAAAGGATGAGTGGAATGATAGAGATGCAGTAAGAGCCTTAGGAGAGACTATAAGGGAGGTGTTGGAGTTAGAATGGATAGAAGATTGTATACCATCTGTTGGTTTTGGCTCTACT
Source organism: Candidatus Hestiella acidicharens (assembly GCA_015523575.1). Taxonomy (GTDB): domain Archaea; phylum Thermoproteota; class Thermoprotei_A; order Sulfolobales; family Acidilobaceae; genus Caldisphaera; species Caldisphaera acidicharens. The sequence continues at coordinate 6,852 of WAJZ01000098.1, forward strand.
CATTACCCTGCGAAATTTACAAGGATAGAGCTGGAAGAGAAGTATTGTTTTGGTCATATAATATCTAAGTATTACATAGATTATTTGAACAGGGATATTATTGTACAAGCTATCGAAAAGAGTATACCAAGAGCAGAGGTAGCATTTATAGAGAAAAAGGGTGTTAGATCTCAGCTCAGGAGAAAAATAGAACTAATTCTAAATGAGCTCGGCCTAGAGGTTAGATACGTTTAGGTAAAGTAGCCGGGCGGGGATTCGAACCCCGGTCACGGGGGTTCCTTTGGATTTTATCCATCCAAGGCCCCGCATCCTTGGCCGCTAGACGACCCGGCTAATTTAAATTAAAAAACATAGGGTTTAAAAATTTATTTTCCTTTAAAGGAGGGTTTCCTTTTTTCTAGGAATGCTGTAACCCCTTCTATTACGTCTTCTGTGCTGAATAGCAACCCAAAGAGACTAGCCTCTAGGTTTAGACCGGCCCATATATTGCTTTCAAGTCCTTGCTCTATTGATAGTTTCGCTGCCATCAAGGCTAGTGGTGGTTTTGAGGCTATTTTCAAAGCTAGTTCTCTTGCTTCTTGTTCTAACCTTTCGGGAGGAACAACTCTATCTACTAACTTCATTTCAAGTGCTTCTCTTGCAGTGATATTATCACCTGTGAAGATTATTGTCTTTGATTGACCCCTTCCAACGAGCCTTGGTAACCTTTGAGTTCCTCCAGCTCCTGGTATAAATCCTAGGTTTATCTCTGGTTGGCCGAATAATGCAGTTTCAGAAGCAATCCTTATGTCACCACTCATAGATATTTCTAGTCCACCACCTAATGCATATCCGTTTATTGCAACGATAATTGGTTTAGCATAGTACTGCATTTTAAGGGTTAGCTCTTGGAACTTTTTGGAGAATATCGCTGCTTGCATTGGAGTTATACCAGCAAATGCAGTTACATCTGCTCCTGCACTAAAAGCTCTCCCGGAACCTGTTAGTATAATGACCCTCACATCTTCATTAAGCTCTAGCTCATCAAGGGTCTCGTATAACTCTTTTATAGTATCTGGAGATATTGCGTTTAGCTTGTTTGGTCTATTTAGTACTATCCAGGCTATGGGTTTCTCGTATCTTATTATAAGAGTCTTTTTACTAACCTCTTCTACTTTTTTGTACTCATAGAAACCCTTACCGGATTTCCTACCCAATAGACCTTGAGATTCCATATCTACTAATAGCTTTACTGGATTGTATTCTTCACTACCTATCATTTCTTTTAGTGACCTCAGGGCTTTATTGATGTTATCAATTCCATAACTATCGGCAAACTCAAAAAGACCTTTAGGCCAACCAAGCCCAAGCATTACAGCTTTATCTATATCTTCCTTGCTTGCTACTTCATTCTCTAGTAACCATGCACCTTCATTAACAGCAGGTGCTATTAGAAGGACTGGATCAATTTTATTTGCCAAGTCCTTAGGTATTTGTGGCCTTACATAGGCTCCAGGTTTTGGATATTCATAAAATCCTTTGCCAGATTTCATACCAAGCTCATTTGATTTGAACTTTTCTTCAAAAAGTGGGCAATGTACCATCTTGAAACCCCTTTCCGTTATTGCTTTATTTACATAGTAAAACACGTCAATACCACTGTAATCAGCAAGTTCGAAGGCTCCCATGGGAAAGCCTAGGTTATAGCGAATAGATGAATCTATTTCAAGGATAGAACCCTTTCCTTTGTATGCTAGCCAACATGCGGTGTTTAAGAACCTGGCCAGTACCCTGTTTACAATGAATCCTGGCACGTCTTTTTTAACTACAACTGGCTGTTTCCCGAATTTCTTTGCGATTTCATAGACAGTTGAAACAGTAGCATCAGATGTTTTGTCTCCTTTAATTATTTCAACTAGAGGCATTAATGGTGGTGGATTGAAGAAATGCATACCAACAACTAGTTCTGGTGATGATGTAGCAGAAGCAATCTCTGTTATTGGAAGGCTGCTTGTATTAGTTGCCATTATTGTGTCTTTTTTCCTATTTTCATCTATAAACTTGAAAAGGTTCTGCTTTATATCGAGTCTTTCCGGTATTGCCTCAATAAACATGTCTGCTTCTTTTACAACATTTTTAAACGCTTCCGTAAAATTCCCCTCACTATCAACGTTAACAACTGTTGAAATCCTTGACATAACGGAGTCAACACTTTCTCTTAGGCTACCTTTGTTGTATAGTTTCGTTACGCTCCACTTTATTTTTTCTAATGCATTCTTTAATATCTCGTCGTTGATATCTGCCATGTATACCTTATAGCCTGCTATTGCAGCGACCTCCACTATGCCGTGACCCATTGTACCAGATCCAATTACTAATATCTTATTGATCTTTTCTGCGGATGGCAAACACTTCTCACCTATATATGTTTTCTTAATTGAATGAAAATAAATATTTCATAGGAGAAAAGTATTAACAATTTATAATAAAAAGCTATAAAAATTTTTTAAATGGCTATATAATGCTTATTTGAGTATTTAAAGTATTCTCACAACTAGAGAAACTTTTGAGCATTTTGGAAATGATGGTTGTTGTAGCATCTAATGATAACAAGCCTTTTTCCGGGTATATGCAGAAAATTGCTTTATATTCCAATTTTGTGCGTTTAACTAAAAGGTGGAAATATGGGCAGTGCAAGAGAGAGGGTGCAGCGATACATCAATGCAGTAACAGAGGTTTTTAGAAAAGTTGTTTCAAAGGAATCAGAGTTGAGATCTAAAGGAGTAGAAACTTCAGCACTTTTTACAAATATTAATGCCTACATAGAAGATGCAAAATACTACTTGGCTACTGGGAGGCTAGAGGATGCATTGATTTCCATTTCATATGCCGAAGGCCTGTTAGATTCATTAACATTCCTAAATTTAGTTGAATTGAAGTGGTCGAAGCCTTTAACTCAAGAAAAAAGGGTGTTTTTGGCAGGAACGTTCGATATAGTACACCCTGGTCATATAGGTTTATTGAAATACGCCTCTAGTCTTGGTAAGGTCTTTGTCATCTTGGCAAGGGATAGCAACGTAAGAAAGGACAAAGGAAGATCTACAGTGTTGGATGAAAAAGCTAGGCTAGAGGTTATGAAGTCTATAAAGTATGTTTATAAGGTCTTGCTGGGTGATAAAAAAGATTACATGAAACCAATAGAAGATATAAAGCCAGATATAATACTTCTTGGTCCGGATCAGAAGTTTTCGGAAAAGGATCTTTTAGAACAGGTTGAAAGGAAACTTAACAAAAAGGTCAAGATTATTAGGTTTAATGAGAAAAAAATGTTCTCTGGTGGATTGAAAAGTTCGACTGATATAATAATTAAGGGTTGTGATATAGTTAAAGGGCGTGGTAAGGAATAGCTATAATAATAGCTGTATAATACAGGATAGCGATAAAGGTTTTCCTTGAAATTCGCAGTAATACTATTAGCTACTAGAGGACACGTTTTAACCTTTTATATATTGATAGTCAGAAGTAATAACTATGGTGGTATAATGAAGTGCGATACAAAAGAGGAAGCAGCCAAAGGTGCTCTTGAACTAGTTGAGCAAATTTCTTCAAATTTTGATATAATAGGGTTGGGAACAGGTTCTACGATCAAGAAGTTTATGAGCTATGCCAGAAGTATTTTATCAACTAAAAAGATAATAAGCTCTAGTCATTCTACTACCATGTTTTTATCTTCATTGGGAATCGATAGTATAAAAATGCCTAGGAAGATGGGAGAATACTTGTATATTGATGGGGCAGATGAATTTACCATTAAGGGGGATTTGATAAAAGGACATGGAGGCGCTCTTTTAGGAGAAAAGATACTTGCATTTTCAAGCAAGATAAACGTATTTATCGTGGGGGAGGAGAAGCGCGTGGAGAAATTAGGGGAGAAAAAACCTTTGCCAATAGAGATTATACCGGATTCTTATCCCTTTGTATCAAATGTACTTAGATTACGCAATTTTAGCTTTACTTTAAGGCAATCAAATGCCAAAGATGGACCAGTAATAAGTGATTGGGGGGGATTCTTGCTTGATATAAATACCGGACCTATCAAAGATCCTGAAAAAATTAATAGTATGCTGATTTCAATACCGGGTGTTGTAGAAACGGGTATGTTTTTGGGATATGCAGACTATATAGTTATAGGGAAAGAGGATTGCGGTTATGAAGTAATCAAAACTAAGAGAAGGGCGGGGCTTCTTGGGCTATGAAATAAATGAAAAAACTTTCAAGAAATATCCAAGTAGTTGGAAGGAAAAAATAAAGGAGGAATCTTATTCAGATAAGTTCATTTTAATAAGCAAAAAACCCGAGTTATGGGTATATTTAGGAGAACATGGTGACCATTTGCTTGTTACTAAAACCGGGGCTGCTATTTACTGTAGCTGTAAAGGGTTCAGGATAAATTTGGAGAGGAAGGATGCTCTTGGCTGCACTCATGTTTATTCTTTAAAGATCTCAGCGTCGCTTGGCAGATACAGAGACATTAGCTATAGAATAAATAAAGATGATTTGCATAGAATCATAGAAGAAATATTAGAGGTGGATTACAGTTATACTCTTAGATTAAAACTGCTTGAAAAATGATTAGCAATTAACTTGGTTTATTTTAAGGCTTTAGGTGTTCATGTTTTTACAAGCAAGACCATCTGCTTATTTGGATATTTAATTTGACAGCGCTAGGGAATTTTAAATGCTTGGGAAAAGCTAATAAGAAGAA
>WAJZ01000099.1 GCA_015523575.1 Candidatus Hestiella acidicharens
CAGTAATATTAGGTGGGGTCTAGGATTGTCTAAGATTATAAGGGTGAAGTATGAGAATGGTGTGCTTAAGCCCCTAACTAGCATTAACCTTGAAGAGGGCAAAGAGTACAAGGTGATAGTTGAGGAGAGTATTGATGAGCTAATCAAGAAGTACAAGGGTACTTTAGGGAAGTCCTCCATAAAAGAGTTCCAAGAACTCGAGGAGGAGGCACAAGTGCAGTGATGTGCTTTGATACAAACATAGCCTACCATTTCCTCTTCAAAACAGAGCTGACAGCATCTCAGAGAAAATCCTCCGAGACGGCATTATAAAGGATATGGCCATCCCCATGATAGTATACAATGAACTGCTCTACACAGTAGCTGCTAAGATTGCTAGAATGAAATATGGTGTTAAGGGAAAATATTCCTTCCGAAAACACATAGCTAGGCACGGATTCCCTAGTGAGGCCATAGAAAAAGTCAGCGACTTCATTGGAGACTTCAAAGTAACTATACTAAGAGATTACCAGGATCCAGAGGAGCTCATAAATACGATCAAGCTTTGCAACTTAGCACCAAACGATGCACAAATAGCCCTAACATGTAAACACTATAATATAAAGACGCTCGCGACATTCGACGAAGACTTTAAACGAGTGCCATGGCTCACGGTGGTTCCCTAGGTCTCCAAGACTATCAACCAAGATTATCAATTGTGAAGCTAGAACTAACTCAGTTCTTTATTTGGATTTAGAGCCGTAGCCTCTTCAGAAGAAAAGAGATAGTTTCATATACTAGGTATATTTAAGTGGCGGGTCCGCCGGGATTTGAGTCAAGACCTCTGACCCCGAAAACCCGAGACTTATAAACATGTTTCCAGCAGAAATCATAGTTTGAAAGCAAGTTTCACGAATGATTATCAGTTACTGCATCCATCATGATAATATGGAAACACTTAGACTAGAAAAGGCTAATTGCTTCGATGCATACAGTAATATTAGGTGGGGTCTAGGATTGTCTAAGATTATAAGGGTGAAGTATGAGAATGGTGTGCTTAAGCCTCTAGAGCCTCTAGAGCTGGAAGAGGGGGAGGAGGTTCAGATTACTATTAGGCGTAATGTGAGAAAAGTATTAGAGAAGTATCGAGGAGTTCTCGGGAAATCCTCGATTAAAGAGTTATTAGAGCTCGAGGAGGAAGCACATTGGCAGTAAAGCGAGCCTATATTGACACAAGCTTCATATTAGCTATCCTCCTTGAAACCGAGAAGAGTAGCATAGCCCAACAAGTTCTAGAGACTTATGGTGAATTTGACCTCATAATTTCGGGGATTGCTGTTAACGAAGCTCTCTATGTTGCAACATACGAATATTATAGGCTGAAAGGGAGGATTAAGGGAAGACATGGCCTGAGAAAGTTGATTGCAAAGCAGGGATATCCTAAAGAGGTAATAGATACAATAGACTCCTCACTAAAAGACTTAAATGTAGAAATAATAAGCGACTACTTTGAATACAACGAGTATCTTAGAATGCTACAAGAATACAAACTCCTCCCTAATGATGCACAAATAGCGTTAACTTGCAGGCACCACAATATCAAAACTATTCTAACCTTTGATGAAGACTTCAAGAGGGTACCTTGGCTTAATCCAACCCCATAGTCGAGATTCTTGGAAAAGAAATCTAAGAGACTCATAGAGACTAGAAAAGGCTAATTGCTTCGATGCATACAGTAATATTAGGTGGGGTCTAGGATTGTCTAAGATTATAAGGGTGAAGTATGAGAATGGTGTGCTTAAGCCTCTAGAGCCTCTAGAGCTGGAAGAGGGCGAAGAAGCAAGAATCCAGTTACTTTCAGAGGAGTTCCCGGAGCTCGTGGATAGGTTGAGCATAGAGGCGCGTAGCGACGTGGATAAGGTGCTGAGGGAGGCCTGTGAGCGTAGGAAAAGGTGGTATTAGACTCCAGCGTTTTGGTCAAACCCATCCTAAAACCAGGCCACTGGTTACCTAATGAAATCTATAAGAGGAAACCGGAGACACATCGCAAAGCTAGGGTCTTGATAAAAACGCTGAAGCTGCACCAGGCAATAGTGCTCATACCATACCCAGTACTGGTAGAGGTTGCGGCGGTAGTAGCTAGGCTTGCAAGCCGAGAATTAGCAGAAAAAGCGATAGAATCGCTGAAGGCCACCAAGAATTATATCATCATCTGCTAGGAGGAATACAGGGACAGAGCACTACAAGTAGCCCTCGAAACAGGAAGCTCGGGGTTCGACGCTTACATAATAGCCTGGGTCAGGGACGCACTCCTTATAACAGATGATGAGTCCATGGGTGAGCATACAAAAGCGCTGGGGATTGACGTTGTCCTCCTACGTAGCACAAGCCTAGAAAACCTAATGAAAAGGTCCAGTAAACTACCATAATTTTTGCTTATACATGAATGTTCATATTAAAATATTATATCAGCACGACCTGTAATTGAATTATTGCAGGATAATATTCGTCCTTGCGTTTTACCTGCGTTAATTTTAGGCCTATATCTCATGCTTTGGCGTTTAATAAGAGTTACTATGTTCCCTCGAGCCTCTTCCGGGACGGCAAGAATGGCATAGTTTTTTATACTGAATTTTCTTTGGTTAACTGAGTTAAATTTGCTTACAATATTTAAGGCCCATCTAAGGCAATTCTCCCACTTTTGCCTTAGCTTATCCGGATTCAGCACATCTTTTTCATCAATATTGCTTATACCCTTAAGCTCAATAGAGTAGGTTTCAATCGCTTTATCTCTTCTTAAAACTATTATGCAGTCACAGCGATTTCCTTCGATAATAACCTCCTCGCCATCAACGAATAGTATTGCGTTACCTCTAGGCGATAGCGTTATAGAGCATCCACTTTCCTCGCATATGCAGCAGAGCCCTTCTTGTCTATCCTGTCCAGTTGCCTGTATGCATTCAGGCCGGAGACCCGGCATAAGCTCCCCCTTATCCTGTTTCTCTACTTGCCCGGTAACTTGCTAAGCGGAAAGCCCAGTCAGTAAGTTCATCTATAACCCTACTTATCCCAGGAACCTCCCTACCTAGTACATCCTCTGGCTTTACGGGTTTGACCCTACCTTTCCTAGTGAATTCGTAGACCCTTAGGTCAAGGTTTCCAACAGCTTCTGCTGTAGCTTCTGCTAATGCATCAATATCTCCTTTTACATGGGGCAAAAGCTTCTCTAATAGTCCCTTTATCCACTCTTTGCCCGGTTTCTGAACAACTAGCTGGCTTAGAGTAATAGCTAGTAGATCGCTGTGGGTAGTAGCAACAACCTGGCATCCGCATAGGCTCGGCAGGGAGGCTAGGAATAATGCCATAACTATCTGTGCCCCCGGATGCAGCTGAGCTTCGGGCTCTTCAATGAGCACAAGGGCATTATCATCAACACTGAGCAAGGTAAATACAAGACCAGAAACCTCCTCCACAAGAGCCGAAGATAGCTGGAAATCTACCGTGGAACCCCGCCAATCCCTATACAAAAGCCTCCTAGCCGCATCGGTTGACAGCTTACCCTCTAGTAATGGAGTAGAGACTTTAAGTAACGTAGCTTGTTTCTCACTCAACTTATCCTCCAGCAAGCGGCCCCGTCCTTTACTAGCCCAGTAAACATAACTTGCAATGGTACTAGAATAAAATTCTCTAACGAATCTATGTAGAAACTCAGACCTTGTAAAAGGCTCCCTTGAAGCGCTCTCTAGTCCCAAAACAAATATGCTTCTACCAAACGGTATAAAGCGTAGGTCGTTTAACCCTAAGTGACTTCTAAAGGATTCACGAAGGCTTTCATAAAGTATAGCCTCAGACAACGAGTCGGATAACGAGTTGGCAAATATTCTTATTACCTTAGCAATACTGTGCATCAGTCTCGGATCGCTCATTCTATCTTTCTCAAACATATCATCCACTATCCTTTCTATATAGTCCAGTTTAATACCGATGTGAGGCCTTTCTGACATTGAAGCATTAGCGCGTAGGCGGAGTTTGAAAGTAATAGTAGATGATAACTCTATCCTGTCGATACTTGGCTTAATACTTGTTCTGGCACCCCATGTGATACCAGAACGGGCTAAGTAGGCTAACAAAGATCTTGCTGTTGAAAATGAAATTATTTCTTTATGGTGTTCCCTTATGTAATTGAGTAATTCTTCAAAAAGTAGAAGCAGTTGTCTTGTACTTATAAGAACTTCATGTTCTCGTGCTTCCTCCACAAAGCTCATCTCAGCTGTTGATAACTCGATAGGCTCAAATGTTACGGAGTTTGCATCCTCTACTGGTATAATCTCTGTTATGAAGTCATAGAGCAGTTCTTGCGTTGTCTGCTTTATAAAGTTAATGTTTATAGGAATACTAACCGAGGGGGCCTCGATGTTTACAATGAGAAGATCTTCCTGCCTCTCTATAGTTCCTCTAAGTCCTGTCTTTTTTATTAAAGTGGAAAATACCTCTTCAAAACTACTGCCAACCATGCCCTCAGTTTGCGATAATGTTACAATTAAAAGCATCTCAACTATGGTCTTGAATATGTCTCGAAACTCGTCCAAAGTTAACCTTATGGAAGTATGTTCTAAATACGTCGCAAACTTCTCTACCAGCTTCTCTTTTACAAGCTTGAGAGTGTAGTCATCAAGGGGGAAAAGTTTAGCATAAATTGCTTTTAGGGTATAGCTCTTTCCGGTATTAGGCGGGCCCAGGAGTAGCGTGACATCGCCGAGCTCTATCTCGCTGTTAGATACTGGGCCCAGCTTCTTTATATTTAACTTCATTATGCTCTTCAGCCTCTCTCAAGCTACCTCTAACTATATTAAACTCATCTAGGACTTTTAAGTACCCTTTAAGCTAAACCATAGATACATCCAAAGCTATTTGGCATGTTTTAATTCTAATGGCTATAAACAGCTAAGCCTATTAGAGAATAAAACTTTGAAAAGATATGATATTGTATAGCTGATGGCATATTTTTAACGATATATGACTCCAAGAAATTAAGAAATACTGCTATAGCAGTATAGCAAGTTCCCCGGCGTCATTTTTTAATACAATCCTAGCTAAATATGATTATATAAAAATGTGTGAAAAAATAATAAGTGCACATCTCTCTAATAAGTCTGAACCTTAAAGGAAGCGATTAAACGCTTAGGCTGGAATATCCTTTTAGAAAGGAGCAGGGCTTTGCAAAGCTTAATATAAAGGCTTCTATAAAATTCTAGGTTTATCGCCGCGGGCGGGATTTGAACCCGCGCGGGGGTGAACCCCATCGGCTTAGCAGGCCGACGCCCTACCGGGCTGGGCGACCGCGGCATAGACCGCTTCCCAACCATCTACTATCTGTGTCTTTTTTGCTTTTAAACGTTTTAAGCTGCCATTTTATGAGGTGGAAAAATGTATAGCATAAGGGCCCTAACAGTTCACTATGGAAAGCCAAGGAAGGGAAGCTCCTTTAAAGAAGAGGTTGAATCGTTTCTATACAAGTTACAAGAGGCCGTCGATAATTACAAGTCCGTTCATAACATAAGGCCAGGCACCTTGAGGATAGCATTTCCTAGCTTTCCAAGCGACTACGAAGGGCTTTTAAGGGATTTCGAAGACCTAGCGGATGAC
>WAJZ01000100.1 GCA_015523575.1 Candidatus Hestiella acidicharens
AAATTATACTGGGTCATTATAGAGAAGGCCATGAGTCCATACAGATAATAGATACACCTGGAATATTAGATAGGCCTTTTGTTGAGATGAATAATATAGAAAGGATGGCAATTTTTGCATTAAAGTTCCTTACCGGGCTGGTAATATTTATTGTTGACCCTTCACCGTTCTCTTATATGAACTTGGAAAATCAATTTAAGATAATAAAGCAAATCGAAGGGATCATGCCTAAAAAGCCTCTTGTTGTAGTAATTAATAAGGTAGATACACTGGAAAAAAGTAAAATAGATCAAATAGAAAAAGAATTGAGAAAAAGGATGCAACATAATAATATATATAGAGCATCTCTAATAAATAAGGAAGAGTCAATAAAAATATTAATTGAAGTTATAAAAAGCCTATATCCATCCCCTTAGCTTCATCGCCTTTACTACCCTTTCAACAGCTATTGAATATGCTGCAAGCCTCATGTTTTCATTTTTAAGCTTCTTCTCCCAGAAGTTCCAAACTGCAGCGAAGTTGTTTTCCATCTTCTTCTCAAGCCTTTCCTTTGCCTCTTCTTCTGTGACCCATCCTCCCATCCTGTCGTTTACCCACTCTATGTGGCTCATTATAACCCCTCCGCTGTTCGCTAGTATATCAGGCACAATGACTACCCCCTTCTTGGTTAGGATTTCCTCTGCCTCAGGCGATGTAGGCCCGTTTGCACCCTCAACGATTAGCTTTGCCTTTATTTTAGAGGCGTTCTCCTCCGTTATAACGTTTTCAATTGCTGCCGGGATTAATACATCTACATCAAGTTCAAGCAACTCTTCATTGCTTATTTTCTTCTCATAATCCTTGTAGTCAGTAACGAAGGCTTTTCCACTCTTGCTAAGGTTGTCTTTAATCTTCTCCGGGTCAAAACCTTTACTACTATATATCCCACCTTTTATATCTGAGAGCCCTACAACCCTTGCCCCCATTTCCTTAAGGAACTTAGCTGCGAAGTACCCAACGTTTCCAAACCCTTGAACTGCTACGGTCTTCCCCTCAATCCCTCCGAAGAGCTTCTTAGCAGCTTCCCTGGCAGATATAGCAACTCCAAGGCCTGTTGAGAAGACCCTTGTCTCAAGCCCCCCTAGTTCCAAAGGCTTTCCAGTAACAACTCCAAAGAGCTGGGAGTCATATTTCTCCGCATACTCATCAACAAACCAAGACATAGTCTGTGGGTTTGTGTTCACGTCAGGTGCAGGTATATCTCTATCTATACCTACGAAGCGCCCTATTTTTTTGAAGTATTTCCTAGATATCTCCTCTAGCTCCCTGCTGCTCACCTTGAAGGGGTCAACCTTTATCCCCCCTTTTCCTCCCCCATATGGTATGCCTGCTAGCGAATTCTTCCAGCTCATCCACATAGCAAGCGCCATTACCTCGCTCAGGCTTGCCTCAGGATGGTACCTCACTCCCCCCTTGTATGGGCCAAGTGCACTGTTGTGCTGAACCCTCCAACCAGTAAATACCTTTACCTTACCGTTATCCATCTTTACAGGTATCTTTACCTGTATTATCCTTTCAGGAACGGCTAGCATCTCATATATCTCATCGCTTATACCAAGGACATCACAAGCCTTCCTAAGCTGCTCCTTCGCCTCCTCATATGGATCCTTAATGATAGGCAATATTGCCACCTGGTTTTTCTTAGTTCTACCTAATATAAAAGCATTTCCATCCCAATATTGGGAAAGTAGTGTTTGTGTATTTTGTGGGATGGAAGTAAAGGTATCCTCCAAAGCAAGGTTGGCATAGATCAGCTTATAAATTCCCTTTGAAAAGGTTAGATAAAGGGGTATGGAGTTGTCAACTATAGAGGTAACGATAGAAAGGGTTGAGGATTCAAAGCTAAAGGATGCTAGGATAGTGAAAGCTAGCAGTAATGAATACACCCTTTATTTTGACCTCATTGCTGACTTAATGGATATCAAGGAAGGCGAGAGGGTTAAGGTTTACATAGGTAAAAGTAAGCCAAAAGATATAGACTCATATGAATTCTGTGGGCATGGCTATCTCATTAAACCCGAAAATGAAGTTGATGAAACGCTCTTATCACTTTGGGGAATAATTTTCCAGTTTAGACCTCCTATTGGCTTAGAATATGGCGAAAAGTATTACCTATGTATGAAAAAGCAAAAATCTTAACTAAAAGCCGACACTATACTGGATCTAATTTTGGTTTAAAGGAACAGGTATTTTATGGTATTGCAATATGGGTATTGGTTTTTTAACGTTGTTTAAAGCTAAGGATTTTTCTATTAGGAGCAAAGGGTAGTTTGCTATAGCGTTTTTGTTTATAGAGGCCCTTTGTTGTAATTTTATCCATTACAGTAGCTTTGGTTAGGTTTCACAGGTTTTATGAATGGTTGCCTGGTTCTTTAACTAGCAGAAAATCAACTGTGCTTAAGTTACTCCAAGGTTCAACATCAATTTCAATAAAATATATGCTGTTGGTAACATTTTCTGTGATCGTGTAGAGGCTATAGGAACTTATCGCGGGGCCGCAGAAGAAAAAAGTGAATGTATAATTGTTATGGCCTACCGCAACCCTGTAAGTAGAGGGCTGACATCCCGTATATGTTATGCTTTTATTCCTTGGTAGCAAAGTTATTGAGACACCATCTACAGAGGCGTTTGATGCATTGTAGACTTTAAGACCGTTGTAGAATAAAGACAAGATTGCGTAGCTATAGGTGTTATTGCCGACCTGTAGTCTATTCTTTCCGAGGACTGTTGCATTTGTAACAAGCTCTTTAGCGAATTTGCTGTCAATACTGATGCTCCAAGATTTATTGTTTGTAATTGCTTTTATGTAGTTATTTTTGGCCTTTAGTAGCAGTGCCTTGAAGGCATTAGTAACGTTGCTTATTGGATAAGCAGAATTACTGCCTTTTTTGCTTCTTAATGCATCGTAATGTAGGACTATAATGCCTATCAAGATCGCTACTATTATAATAATAGAGATTGATAAATATGAATAAGTCTTTTTCAATATATCCCCTCATTGTTGCTATGCTGCTTAAAATTTTTAAAGTTTTTATATTTCAAGGTCTCGATATCTAAGGAAGGGGTGATTATCATTTTTGGCGCGGATACGATCCCGGAGCCTCACGCAGTAAGGAGGCTTTTATCTAGGCTTTCTTCAGAAGACGACCTTGTAGCCGTTTCTGGAAACATAATGCTGGGGATATTGAAAGTTTTAGTTAGAATGCAAAGAATATAATGAGCTTAGGCATAGAGATTTCGCCGACGAAGCGTATAGTCTCGCGTGAATCCTCTAGTATCAGGTGCGCTTTCTGCATTTTGTAAAATTTCATATATCAATGTTTTAGTGAAAAGGAAGTATACCATAGAAAATCTATTTATGACGATTGCAGAAGACCTAGAACTTACTTTGCATGCCTGGCTCCAAGGATTCCGCACTGGCTATGAGCATAGGGCAGTAGTGCATACAAAGCTAGCAAGCAATTTGAAGTGGTTCTATTTATAGAGAATAAGGTGGTACTCGGATGGCTTAGGGCTGTCTTTAGATTATTTTGTGTAAAGGTAGGGCGATTTCAAAAAGGGATATAAGGCACTTATAGCAAGAATACCTCCCTAGAGTACTTTCTGCCGATAACGACATTCTTCTCCTACACATTTTCCTCATCCTTACGATGTCCTTTTCGTATTTGGGGATAGATATATTTAATGCACCAGCATTGAAATATAATATTGAAATATGTATCAGTATTTATCGCGACTTATGTTTCCTCGGTATTGCTGGGCTCACTTACAACTGAAGGCTTTGTCTTTTAAGGCGGAGATGAAATGCTTATAATTCGTGAATGCATTTAAAAAGTTCCCATAACCCCGAGTTTCCTAAATGAAATAG
>WAJZ01000101.1 GCA_015523575.1 Candidatus Hestiella acidicharens
CTTTAGGGTGAGGTAGCCTGCGTCGTCAAATAACGCTCTCCTTAGTAATTCATTGCTAATCCTTATGCATGTAACAAATTACAAAAACGCTGTATAATTAAAAAGGGAAAGATGATTAAAAAAGAAAGGCTATGCTTCATTTTAACTCTTTCTTAAACTCTTCTATTGCCCTCCTGATCTCATCCAAAGAAGCCTCATCTTCAAGTGAAGAGAGGTCTCCAGGTGACTTATTGAGATATACAGCCCTTATTACTCTCCTCATTATCTTACCGCTTCTTGTTTTTGGCATAGACTTCACTATCTCTATTCCCTTAAATACTGCTATTGGGCCAAAGACCTTCTTTACATGCTCCATGATTTCCTTCTTCAGCTCCTCACTTCCTTGGTAACCATGTTTAAGCACGACAAAACCCACTACAACCTGCCCTCTTATGGGATCTGGAACTCCTATAACAGCTGCTTCCGCTACCGCTGGGTGTGAAACTAATGCGCTTTCAAGCTCGAATGTTCCTATTCTATGAGCCGCAACCTTTATCACATCATCGGCCCTTCCCATGAACCATATATAGCCATCCTTATCTACATAGGCTGCATCCCCTGTATAGATGACACCTTTTAATGATGGTCTAGCCTCCCAATATGACTTCCAGTAGCGTTCTTGGTCTTGCCAGAGCTCTGAAGTAAACCCTGGGAACGGGTTCCTAATAATCAAAACCCCTCTTTCTCCTGGCTTTACAGGTTCTCCAGTGTCCTCATCAACTACTTCCCCTATTATTCCTGGCAGAGGTATACCCGCGCTACCAACTTTTATTGGCATCATCTGTATTCCATACGTATATCCAACAACAGGAGCACCTGTCTCTGTTTGCCAGTAATGATCTATTACTGGTACTCTTCCATCCAAGACTTCATACATCAACCACTTCAGCGGCGCAGGGTTTAAGGGCTCTCCTGCAGAGAATATCACTTCTATGCTGGATAGGTCATGTTTTCTAGCGTATTCAGTGCCATACTTCATCAAGAGCCTAATCGCGGTAGGGGAGAACCATATTTTTGTTACCTTGTTCCTTTCTATTACTTCCCACCACATATCAGGCCTAGGGTAGTCTGGCACTCCGTCATATAATATGCTTGGTATACCAAAAATTGGCACACCCCAGACCATATAGCTGATACCAGCCTGCCAGCCGACGTCACTAGTAATAAACCAAGTATCTGTTGGCTTTAGGCCATAGACCCACCTTGCCATTGTGACAACGTAGTTTTGGAACGGTCCATGCTTTTGAACGACAGGCTTAGGCTTTGCCGTGGTTCCGGATGTAGGCGTTATAAAGATAGGTTCATTCGATTCTACCCACTCAACCTCGCTACTCCCATCCTTTGAGTAGTCTAGGAATTCATCTAGGTACAAATCCCTGCCCCTAGTCATATTTACATCATTTTGAGAGTAGCCGGATTTGAGAACAACAATCTTCTTAACAGGTGTTTTAGCCCCAGCTACGGCTTCGTCGACAATAGACTTCAGGTTTAGCATCTTTCCCCTCCTAAGGTTGTAGTCCTGGGTAAACACCCATTCGGCGCCTACACCATCAATCCTGTCCCTTAACGCTCCTGCAGAGAATCCAGCATATACTGAAGAATGTATTGCACCTATTCTTGCAGCTGCATGCAATATGGCAACCGACTCGGGCCTCGTTGGCATATAGGTTAAAACCCTGTCCCCTTTTTTAATACCAAAACCCCTCATAGCAGAGGCATACTTTTCTACCATCGACTTGTATTGTGAAAAAGTATAAGTCTTTGTAATGCCAATTTCCGTGTTCTCGTATATATAGATTGCCTTATTGCCATATCCCTTTTCTATTTGGTAGTCTATGTGGCTATAGGTAGCATTTGTTATTCCCCCAATAAACCACCTGTATGGTTTTCCGTTTTCGCCCCACTCAAAAGTCTTATCCCACTTTTTCTTCCAATAGACATAGTTTGTGTTCTCCTCGGCAATCCTTTCCCAGAACTTAATAGGATCCTTCTTAGCAACTTCTATCAAATACTTAACATAAGGAGGTATTAATATGACTTCCTCACTTTTGTCAGATGACTCCATCATTTCCACCCATTTTTTTCCCACAGCTTGTATTCACCTGAGAATACTTAAACTTTAACTCTTCAAAAATACATATTTAAGGTGGGACGAAGCGTATCGATGGGTAAAAATTTTATCTCAACCGTTGTACTATGCAATAGGTGGGGTAGCTTTGAAGATCATTGCCATAGACATAGGCGCTACCAACTTAAGGGTAGCTTTGTTTAACAATACAAAAAAAGTAGATGAGGTAAAAGAGAGGACTCCAAAGGACTCCCCAGAGTCCCTCTCAGCCAAGATAATAGAATGCATTGAAAGTTTATGTAAAAAAGGTGATTTTGATAGGATAGGAATCGGCTCTATTGGTCCACTAAATTTAGAAGAAGGCACAATAGAGATGGCACCTAACCTTGGATTAAGAAACGTACCGCTTAGAAACCCTTTGGTTAATAAATTTAAAAAGAGGGTCTACATAGCAAATGATGCAATGGCCGGCGTGTGGGCAGAAAAGGTCTTGGGGAAAGGAAAGGAAAGCAACGATATTGTATATTTGACTATTAGCACAGGCATAGGTGTTGGCGTCATAGTCGATGGAAACCTATTAGTTGGCAGGAGGGGAAACGCCCATGAAATGGGCCATGCAGTTCTAGACTATACTTCAAATGACATATGTGGATGTGGTGGTATTGGACATTGGGAAACGTTTGCCGGCGGTAGAAATATTAAGAAGGTAGCTCTTGAAAAGGCAACAGTGTGGAATGAGGAAAGAACGAATGCATATGACCTTGCAGTCAAGGGTAAACTTGAACCTGAAAAGTTATATCAACTAGCAAGGGAAGGGGATAAATTTGCAACCTATCTTGTAGATCAAATAAACAGAGTACATGCAGCTGGAATTGCTTCAATAGTAGCTGCCTATGACCCTGAGAAAATATTTATTGGTGGTAGTATCTACCTATATAATGAGGATCTAATTAGGGCTTCATTAATTAAATATGCAAGGCTATATAGCGGCTTTGGGGTACCAGAGATCGAAAAGGCTTCCTTTGGGGACGACCAAGTTTTATATGGGGCTGCCAGTATTGCTATTAACCCGCCTAGGCAAATAGAAAGGTTTGCATCTAAGCTATAAATAAACGTGGTCAGCGTTAAAAAGATTAATTAGCTTGAAGAACAAAAGATAATTGAGGTGTCGCCTTCGGTAGGAAAAACCATAGTGTGTCTAAGGGGGGACTACCAAGCAATAAAGGTAATCAAGGAAAGGGAAAAGCTCCTATTAATGCAGGGTATTGTTATAATAAATGATTATAATAAAAACAACCACATGGGATTTGATGTAATTATTTCTCCTCTAAGGGGTACCCCTGAGTACACTGTCTACCATCCTTTAATCAGCTCATTTAAAAACGTTATCTATGAAGAAGACCCGGAGAAGGCCCTTAACAAAGCAATATCCTATCCTAATGAATCTTTTGATAAAGCAATAGTGGGAATAGATCCAGGAAAGCTATGTGGGTACGTTATCTTCGCTGATGATTTAATAATCAATGTAGGAAAGAGAGGTTGCGATGAAATAGGAGAAGAGATAAAAAGCAGGATATCAAAGATAAATCATAGGAGAATAGAAATTTTGCTTGGCTCCGGTGAGGGATGGAGCGAGGCTAGCGTATCGCTTCTAGATTCTGGCCTCTCATACAAGATAATTAGGGAAGATGAAGTAGCAAGGCGCATGCCAAAAATACCCATGCTTAACATCTTTAAGGATAGAGACATAAGATCCGCAGTAGCGATTGCATTAAAAGGTGGGAAGATGTGAAAGGGTCTTTAGTTAAATTTTTGGATGAAGTAGGATATGAATATAATGAAAAAGCGCTTTCAAGGGAATATGAAGTTTCTAGGCTATTAAAGGACAGAGAAGGCAATGGAAGGGCGCAGCTCTTTAATATAGAAGATTCTGAATTGAGGTCTTCAGGTAACGTCGTTGATTCAAGGGATAAAGTAATAAAGGCTTTGATGGCAGAAAATCTAGAAGATGCCTATAGAAGGCTTATAGAATCCTCCTCGGGGGGTCACAACCTTAAACTGGTAGGATCTCCAATATTAAGAGAAGCAAAACATGGTCTGAAGTCATTGCCTTTTGTTAAATTTTATGAAAAAGATGGTGGGCTTTATCTAACATCTTCTCTAGTAATTTCATGCTTCGAAGGAATATGTAACTCCAGCATCCACAGGATTATGCTTCTTAATGAAAATGAAGGGGTTATAAGGCTTGTGCCCAGACACCTCTATTACCTTTACAAGAAAGCAATTAAGAAAGGCATGAGCCTGCCTATAAGCATCATAGTTGGTGTTCATCCAGCAATTATGCTTGCATCTTCGACCTCTCCCTCTCTGGGTCGCTTTGAAATAGAGTCTGCATCGAGCATCCTCGGAGGCCTCGAAGTTTACAGATCTCCAATTCATGGAAACCCTGTTCCATATGCGAGCGCTTTTATAGCCGAAGGCTACATTACGGAGCGTGAAGAAAACGAAGGTCCATTTGTTGAGGCCATGGGATGCTATGATAAAGTTAGGATGCAACCAGTATTGAAGGTAAAGAGGGTTTATTTAAATGCTGATGAAGTATCTCATGTCATCCTGCCAGGTGGTTTAGAACATAAAATGCTTATGGGTTTTCCTAGGGAAGCAAACATCTGGAACTCCGTATCAAAGGTTGTACCTAAGGTTTACGGGGCTAGGTTGACAGAGGCTAGTGGTGGTTGGTTGCATGCAATAATATCTATAGAAAAAACCCATGATGGAGACGGGAAAAATGCGATACTTGCTGCATTTGCATCTCATCCCAGCCTGAAGCATGTAGTAGTTGTTGATGGAGACATAAACATAGATGACCCAGGTGAAGTAGAATGGGCGATAGCAACAAGGTTTCAAGGAAAGGATGACCTAGTTATCATAAATAATGCAAGGGGCTCTTCCCTTGACCCTAGCTCTATTAATGGTAACACGACAAAGATAGGCATAGATGCCACCATGCCACTAGGCGACAGGGAAAGATTTGAAAAGGCCAAGATACCAGGTTAGAAAAACATTTATCCCTAAACCACTTATAGATAGCGAGCGTGAGCTATAGTGGATCCTGAGGAGAAGTTGGAGCTGATAAAAAACAACTTGGTTGAAATTATTACAGAGGAAGAATTAAAGGAAAAGGTTGAAAGTGGCCAGAAATTAAAAGGTTACCTTGGATTCGAGCCAAGTGGTCTAGCTCACATAGGAATGCTTATATGGATGTATAAAGTTAAGGACTTGATAGACGCTGGCCTAGATTTTTATATATTAGAGGCAACATGGCATGCTATGATAAATGACAAATTGGGAGGCAACATGGAGCTACTCAGGAAGGCTGCAAGGTTAATAAGGGATATAATGGCTTCGTTGGGTATTGATACTGGAAAAATAAACTTTATTGATGCAGAGAAGTTTGCATCTGATAAAGATTATTGGGCACTGGTTATAAAGGTCATGAAAGCGACAACCCTTGCAAGGATGAAAAGGGCTATAACCATCATGGGAAGAAGCATGGATGAAATAGAACTTGACAGCTCTAAACTTATATACCCGGCTATGCAGGTAAGTGACATATTATATATGGACCTAGACGTAGCTTTGGGAGGATTAGATCAGAGAAAAGCCCATGTGCTTGCTAGGGAGGTTTCCGAGAAAATGGGTGTTAAGAAACCAATAGCTCTACATACCCCTATACTTACATCGCTTTTGGGCTCTCAAAGGATGGAGCCAAAAGAAGCCGATGAGAATGCTGCAAGCTTAAAAATGTCGAAGTCTAAGCCATCATCCGCAATTTTTGTCAGTGACCCACCAGATATAATAGTCAATAAAATCAATAATGCCTTTTGTCCTTTAAAGCAAATTGAATACAACCCAATACTTGAGATAAACAAATACCTCCTCTTTCCGAGAAAAAACTTTAAGCTATATATAGAAAGACCTAAGAAGTACGGAGGTGACATTCTAATAGAATCATACGAAGACTTAGAAAGGCTGTATGCTGGGGGAAAAATACACCCAGCAGACCTGAAGAATGCTACAGCAAAAGAGGTAATAAAGATGCTTGAACCCGTTAGAAAGCTGTTTAGCAGGAGCGAAACGATTGAATTAGTGAAAGAGATAACAAGGAATACCACCAGGTAGGTTTTTGGTTGAATCTTTAATAAACTTATATGCTCCCGAGTCTAAATCTCAAAATAGCAGAAAAGGATGGGGATATCATAAGGGTTTTGTGATATCTCCATCTCTGATAATATCAAGGTGTTAGAACTTGAAATATTTGATAAAGGCTTCATTCGAAGTGGATGGTAGGGTTGATAAACACGACGTAATAGGTGCAGTCTTCGGTCAGACAGAAGGGTTATTAGGAAGTGAATTTAATTTAGAAGAACTTCAAGATAAGGATAAAATAGGCAGGGTTCACATTGATATGAAATACCAAGGCACAAAAACTGTTGGAATGCTACAAGTACCAAGTAACTTAGATAGGGTTGAAACCGTCCTGCTCGCATCAATGATAGAGGCTGTCGATAGGGTGGGGCCTTATAGTGCAAGGATCTCAATAGACGATATTCAAGACCTAAGGATAGAAAAGATGAAAAAGATTGTAGAGAGGGCTAGGGAACTCCTGCAAAAAGTCAAGGAGCAGGAGCCAGATATAAAAGAGATAATAAGGCAGATATCACAAAAGCCAGAGGTGCAGCCAAAACCTATAGAGTATGGCGAAGAAAAACTACCCGCCGGACCAGATGTAGAAAAATCCGATACGGTAATAATAGTTGAAGGTAGGGCTGACGTTATTAACCTTCTAAGGTATGGCTATACAAATACCATAGCGTTAGAAGGTGCCAGGGAAAAAATACCAAAATCGGTAATTGACGTTACGAAAAACAAGAAAGTCATAGCATTCGTTGATGGCGATAGGGGAGGCGATTTGATTCTTAAAAACTTGTTAGATCAGGTACACGTCGACTATGTGGCAAGAGCCCCTGATGGTATGGAAGTAGAACAGCTCACTGGCAAAGAAATAGCGAAATCGCTGTCTCAAATGCTTCCAGCGGAAAAGGTCAAAGAGCAGCTCAGCACCATAAAGGAAACAAAGGAAGAGGCTGAGAAAGCTCATAAAGAAACAACACCAATACCGGAGAAAAAGCCTACAGCTAAGGTAGAAGAAGTTAAAGCTGAAGAGAGGGTACAACCCGTACAATTAGTAGTTCCGAAGGAAATAATAGAGAATATAAAAAACATAAAAGGTACATTAGAGGCAATAATTTATGACAAGGAATGGAAGGAAGTAGCAAGGACTAAGGTCAAGGACCTCTTCTCTTGGATAGAGTCATCCCAAAATGGTTCAGCCTATGCCGTATTATTCGATGGAATCATAACTCAAAGGATATTGGACATCGCTGCCGAAAAAGGAGTAGCGCTACTCATAGGTGCAAGGATGGGCAACAAGGTCTCTATAAAGAAGGGTGATGTAAAGTTTGCTACCTTTAATGATTTAACTTGAACCAAAGAAGTCAAATAAAGAAGGCTGCCTTGTCCCTGTCTTTAATTCTTTTTCTGTAATGCCAAAATAGCCTAGTATTCTTAACGCAGCTGGTATTATTTGCTTGTCTATGTAGTAGTTATCATCTATATCAGAAATGCCCACCGTAAAATATGGTCTAGCCTTCTTTGATATGGATCCAGGTCCTTTGATTATAACATAGCCGATTTTATTACCTGGACTCACTTTGTATCCCATCCTTTCCATTATCTTGGCGACGTTTGTGTGGGGCGTCTCAGCTTCATATTTGCTTATATCCTTAGTTAATGTCTTCCAGACTATTAATTTATCAATACCTATCTTCCTATTCTTTAAATTATCTATTACTTCCTTAACATATTCAACTGCCCTTTTAGGATCGCCTGTCCTTAAAACGATCTTGGCGATGCTCGTTTGGACCTCCTTTGAGAGTTCACTCCAATCCCCCCTGGCAGCTTCAAACCCTACTATGTCTATCCTTCCATCCGACAGCAATCCTGCATACCTCTTCTTTGCTTCGGTGAAGAAAATTCTCTTATATACCTTGTCAATTTTAATCTCGAACTCCATCTCTTTTGAAACAAAATCTATCACCTTTTGGATTTTTTGTTCATCGTTTGAAACGAATAGGCTGTCTGTATCTCCATAATATACCTTTAGGCCTATTGACTTTGCATATGCTATAGACCTCCTTATCAGATCCCTTCCCCATGCCGTTATGGCCTCTGCGCATCCTCTACAATACCACCTTGCAGCAGCCCAACCAAGGTAACCATAGCTGGCATTTGCAAGGACTTTTATGGCTCTTTGCCTTTCATTCAACAAATTATATTCTGAGGTGCCTTCCTCATAAGACTTCATTCTTTCCTTTATTTCTTTCCTCCATCTTAAGAACCTCTGCAGTACTTGTTTCATAAAGCCTGGGGTATCACCACAGAACTTTTGGTTAACCTCTGGTGCTGTGTATATATTTTTGCAATCTCCACCTTCTCCTTCAATAATGGTATCTGGTCCTACGTTATACTTCACCATGATACTAGGATACATGCTTGCGAAGTCCAAGACTGCCACGTTCTCATGAATTCCAGGGTGTGGTTTTAATACAACACCCCCAACATAGGTTTCTGTTTGTCTTTCTGTTCTGTTTGGCATAAGTTCTCCTTTCTTTTTCGCCTCCCTCATAAGCCTAGCCTCCAACCTAAAAGCAACGCTTGCTGCCATTACCTGATCCATTGGAAGGCCACTTATGATGCTCAATTGAGCGCCAAAGGGGAGGAATTTAAATGCAAGTCCGATAGTAGAGTTAACGTCATCCATAGAGTATCTCTTTAGGGTTGGCCTCTTCTGTAGATCATCCCAATACTCAGATATCTGCCACCACTCTATGTTTACCCTTTTATCCTTAGGCATAACACCTAAGTAATCAGATACCTCAACAAGAGATTTGAACTTTATCTCTTGTAGCTCTTCGGCAAAATCATATAGATCAACATTTAATCTGCCCTGTATTGAATAGTGGCCGAAGACACTCATGTTTGGGGGTGATGGATTTTTTCTACCCACATCAAGCCTTATTCCATGTTTTTTGGCCCTTTCAATCAAGTATGGCCAATCAAACTTGTTTTGGTTGTAGCCAACAATTATGTCAGGGTCTTCCTTTTTAATTAATTCCACAAACTCTTGGATTAGTGAACTATCATCATGACCTATAGCCTCAAGGACTATGGGATCCTTTTCATTGCTATGTCTAATGCTTATCATTATTATAGGGTCCCTAGAAGGATCCGGGGTTCTACGTGGATTATACACCTCTATATCAAATGCCATTATCCTTAGACCTTCTAAAGGATTAACGTTAACCATCTCTTGATCTTCAACGATGTCGCCATTTATCTCATATAGTTCATCAACGATAAATGGGTTCTTGTCAATAGGATTAACGTTTGCTTTGTACCATCTCATGGGGTATAAATTTTTGTCTAATAAAAATCTCATGGAGAAACGGATATCAGCCTCTAAAACATCTTTAACCCCTTCTATCCTGCTCAGGGTTTCCCTATATTCTCTCACACTTTCCGGTATTGTAGTTGTAATCTTTAGAACTTTTTTTGGTTTACCTAAATAGTTCAGGGTTAAGCTTTCTACCCCTAGAATAGGGCTCTTTTGCTTAGAGTATTTATATATAGACTTTATTATTTTTTCCTCATCAGCTTTCTCATCTAATAAAAGGTAAAAATAAGGCCTGAACGAACTATAGGTAAGCGTTACCCTTTTATTATACCTATCCCTTCCCCAAAGCATTATTATAGGTTTGTTGTTGCTTATTTCATAGCTTATATCAAGGAGTTGAAAGCTAAGCTCCTTTCCCATCTCTCTGCCCTGATATTATGTGTAAACTAAAATCTTTAAGCTATTGGTTTCTATAGCCTCTTTATAATGTTTTAAAGCCCTGCCAAAAGCCTTTAAAATGTAATGGAAGCATCAAAGAAATTTTCGGTAGTAATTCGCCCGAGTTTAAATCTAAGGTAAGCAGGGTAAGATGCAACTCCTTGTATAAGAGCTCTTATATATCGTGTGAGCTTCTTTTATAAAAAAACTATAGGGTGTTATAAACCACTTGCGACAGAGGACTTTGTGAGTATTGCAAAGAGGTGTTCCATAGATGAGATAAATATCTTATTTACTTCCAAGGTTTCCATAGTCCTAATGTAGCGAAACGTGAGTAGAAGCGCAACGCATCTCGATGGAATTTGCAATGGATTGGAAATAATGTTACTTAAACTAACACCTTTTGGAAGTACAGCTATTAATAACACAAATACATTAGATACGCATCCTAAACAACCTGAAGTGTGTTACCTTAACCATTTTATCCATATTACAATCAATGACCTCTTCTTCGAATGCATTTTCATGGAACCCTATTGAACTAAGGGCTTTACGAAAATGTTCAACCCCATTAGAAACTACTCCTATAGAATCAAAGTGCTTTGCCTTTTCTAACGCTTCTGATACTTGCCTTGACCCTGTCAGATATAACAACGCCCTGAGAGAAGCATTGCTTAACCTTGCCTCTTCAAGATCATAATCTTCCATAACATAGAAATAGATAAAAGCTAATAAACAGGGGTCCTCACCTTTATTAACACTAAATATAAGGCTCCTTGGCTGGTTAAGCTTAGATATCTGCGATAGCGTAGCATTATCTATATCAAATTTCTCTATGATAGAAACGTATATTTTATCTAATGGAAACTTAAACCTATATACCTTCATCTTATTTTGCTCCATCAATTATAGAATTTATTTCAGATTCTATAACATTTTCCTTCTTCATACCAACGATTTCAAGTATCGTTGAGTTTGTGTGTGTGTTATATACAATTAAAGTTGGCACTGCCTGTATCCCAAGCTGATATGAAGTAGCAATTATCGGATACAGGTCTTTTATGGTAGAATTAATTTCACTTGCGTTTATTGTAAGGTTATATTTTTTCATAATACTATAGAGCGTAGAGGGGGTTGGGGGCTTTGGAGGGGTAGCCCGTAATCCTAGGCTTTGATTCTTAAAATATGTATAGATGTTGCTAACGTACTGTGCGTAAGACTTATCTAATACCATGTAGTACTTCTGAAAACCGTATTTTTGGTAGATAAGGTCTAAAATGGCAATCATCTCTAACGAATATGGATGAACAGGTATGCCCACAAACTCCACCCTAGCATAACCTTTTTCAGCTATAGAGTAGAAGTAAGGGAGCGTGCCGTTTAGCTCTACTGCGCAATAAGGGCATTCTGGGTCGTAGGCTATTATTATATAATACTTTGAGCTATCGTTTCCAATGCCTGGCATTAAATAAGAGTTCTTGTAAGACAGTAGTGTTGCAAAAGTTATTTTTTCTTCTGTTGTATTAGGTGTATTAGAGAAGGTAGAGGGCTTTATGGAAGTTGTTGGATAAACACTTCCTTTCTTATGCTCATATTGCATTATTCCTGCCGATATGGCAATTACCAACGCAACAACTATTATGGCAACAGCATACCATTTATTCATTCCATTACGCCCAAAAATTATTTTTGTTGCATACCAGTATTTTCATTTTCGCTTTGTTCTATTTCTTTTAATTCCTTTTCAAGTTCTTTTTCAATCTCCTCAATGGGCTTTGGCGGGGGCGTTGTTGCCAAAGTATAACCTATCCAGCCTATCACAGCAAACACAGCTACTATGGCAACACTACCTGTTAATTTTAGCAAAAACATGGATGCCACAGAGGCCCATGGTGGATACCAAAGTAAAAGCAGATACACAACAATTATAACTATCGAAGCCACAAGCAATAAAGCACCAGTTGATTTATCCTTGTTCAAACCATCTCCCTCTCTTGCTTTACATTTTAGGTTATTAGAGCCAGAGATATATAATCTTATCGCATCGTGCATCCATCATCTTATCATCTTTTCTAATACCCCATCATTGTCATCCTTAACGTTTTTGTCCCCTTCTACGTTCCTTTTGTTACTTTCAAGTTCATTCATTATTGCAGTTATTTTTTCTACTATTTCGCTATTTACCTCTTCTATGCTTCTTATACTCCTTTTGTTACTTTCAAGTTCATTCACCATCACAACCCTTGCTCCTTCTTTTTCTGCTCTCTTCAATGTATATCTGAACCTTTTTTTGACCTCTTTTAAAAACGCCTTTTCCTCAAAGACGCTCTTCCTTTCTCTCTCCCTAATCCTTCTCATAACTACCTCTATAGGTACATCTAAATACACTATAATATCGGCGTTTGGGGCAAACTGATTTATTCGACGAACCCACCCTTCTGGTTGGTATACCCCTTGGTATGCGAAGCTGCTGTATTTATACCTATCGCAAATAACAATGAAGCCCTTCTCCAGTAGCTTTAATATGCCCTCATTTTTCCCATCGCCATATAATACGTGGTAAAGCCTATCTGTTGCGAAGAGCAATGCTAGGAGCCTGCTATCTATCCTTTCTTTATATATTGTGGACTTTATTAACTTGCCTATATCGCTATCTGTCGGCTCTTTCGTATAGACAGCTTTCATCCCAGCCTTTTTTAGCTTCTCAGCAACCAGCCTACTGTGCGTGGTTATGCCGCTACCGTCAACTCCCTCAAAAGCTATAAATATTCCCCTCAATTCTACCTCCAAAGCAAGTTTTTAGGGCACCTTTTTTTTTAAAAGGGTTGGGGGTTAATCTTTGAAGAATTTTAGATAAACCTAAAAACCTCTAGGTGAACAAAATAGAATAGGAAGTGAGAGAGAAAAGGAGAGAAAAAGATGAACCACAAAAGATTACTAAAAGCCTTTGGACCTGCATGGCTGGTAATGATAGCGAACGTAGATATCGCCTCAATAGTCGAGGGCATGCAATCTGGTATATCTTGGGGCTATCACATGATATTCATCATGCTCATTCTAACAATACCCCTTTTCTTTATTCAATACCTAGCTGGTAACCTTGGAACTATTTCAGGGAAGGGATTAGGTGAAGCTATTAGAATAAAATATGGGAGTAGGAAGGCAGTACTTGCTTCTATGCCCATGGCAATTACAGACTTCTTGGAATATGTCATAGAATATGCTGGGATAGCAATTGGTTTACAGCTACTTGGGTTTCCACTCATCATAGGCCTACCTTTGTTCTATGTATTGCATATAGCCATCGTAACTAGCAAGAAGTATGAGGCAACGGAAAGGTTCCTCCTACCAGTCAGCTTCATATTAGTAGCTACAATAATAGTTCTTTCTTTTTCCTTTCCAATAAACTTTTATAGCTTATTTAAATTTGGGCTTAATCCAATACAACCCTACGCTAATCCCAGTTACCTTTACTTAATGGCGGCATCCATAGGGGCTGTGATAATGCCATGGATGCTGTTTTTCCACTCAGGTGCGGATGCAAGAAAAACAGCTGAAGGCAATATAAAAAAGCATGAAAACCTGGAAACCCTAATAGGCGCCATAGTTTCTGAAGTATTGATGATCATAACAGTCATTTTTGGTTGTAATATGAGAAAAATCGACCCGCCAGTTGCTGACAGACCAGAGCTAATTATAGATGCAAGCCTGCTACACAAAATATTTACAAGCATAAGCCCTAGCTTAAACTATATCATGGCCATAGGGTTTATAGCCTCAGGGTTTTTAGCACTAATAATCATTTCTATGGCGTCTGCCTGGGGTACATTAGAAGCCCTTAACGTGAGATCTCATAAGGCCTACCTTATAATATATTCTACGGAGTCACTACCAGCAATATTTATGGTGCTTATTATTAGAAACTTAATTTACTTAATGATAGAGCTTATGGTAATATACATCGTCATCCTGATACCCTTGCTTTACTTTTTAGGAAAGACAGCTTCGGATCCCATTATAATGAAGGGCAAAGAAATAACTGGCGTTAGACTCAAAATATATTGGATAATTTCTGCATTAGTTATATTTGCTGGCCTCCTCGGATTGATCTCTTCACTCCCATAATCCTATTATAATCTCATTGGTGCTTCTTATCTCTCTGTATGAACCTATTGACGCTTTCCCAAAACAAAAAGTTAATTATTATACAGGGATTTATTAATATTTAGTACCTATGATTAGAAAAGGCCGCTACTGAAGTGGTGAAGAGGGGCCAAAGCGATGAGGTACGATCAACTCTTCTCTTTAGGATTAATATAATCTAGGATTCTTAAAAAATCCTTTCCACCGTAACCATGAATCTCTGCTTCCTTGAATAATTGACCAGCTGCTCTAATGGTTGGTAATATAAACCCTACATCGAATGCGGCTCTGCTGGCGTACTCAAGTATGTTAGAAGCCGAGTTCATCTCTAAATAAGCTTCTTGTCCCACAGAGGCTATCCTATTGAAGTAGTGTTGTAATAAGCTAGAGAGGGGCGTTTTATCGCATATCTTCTTTATGATACTCTCTTCTATTCCATAAACCTTTGCAAGGTTTATGGCTTCGCTCAAGGTCAATATAGAAGATAAATAGGCAGACCCTATGGCCAACTTTGCAACTATCGCCTTATAGGCCTCTTCCCCAACTTCAATAATACTACCAATATTGCTCAGAACTAGCCTAGAGTACCTGACGCAGTTATTTTCTCCTGCAATTAAAAAGACAGCACTTCCATCATTTATATCTCTCGCGCCTCCAAGCACTTGTGCTTCTACATAGCAAATACCAAGATCTTTTAGGCGCTCAGAGGAAGCCTTACTTATCTTCGGGGAAATCGTTGTTGAGTTTATAAATAACAAACCATCAGACCTCCTCATTTGAGAAACGATTTCTAGGAATATGTTTTCATCTGGTAAAATAGAGATCGCGGCATCTGCTCTCTCAATAGCAGTCCAAGGATTCTGAAAGACGTCAGCGCCTATTTTGTCTGAAAGATCCTTTGCATTTTCAAGATCCCTGTCCCACAGGTAAATGCTAAAACCTCCCTCGGAAAATTTTTTGGCGAATAGACCCCCAATGTTTTCCGTACCCAATACCGCTATCTTTATCTTAACCACCCCCTTTAACAGCTTTGTTTCCAGCTTTAAATAGAAGCTTTGTGCAGGCATTTAGGCCAATAGCTAACCAATGGCTATTTTACGTTTTATTGAAACAAAAAAGGTGGAGGTCAGACATTTCAAAGTATGCATATATCAATTAAAAAGAAAGAGCAGGGTTAGAAAAATGCAGGAAAAGATATGCCCGGTATGTGGGAGGTCGAGCAAGGAGGTAAAGTTTATAGGGAATATGTGTAAGGATTGCTTTATTAAGCATGTAGGCCTAGCCAAAATTCCGAATAGCATTGAGTTCACGTATTGCCCTATTTGCGGGTCTTATAAGCAAAGAGGCCAATGGGTTAATCCTTCGAATAATATGGAAGACAATGTAATTAGTTTTGCAAAGTTCGTCATAATGCAGAAAATTAGGACAAACCCCCCAATAACTGATATCTTTATTAAATCAATAAAACCATTAGGCTACCTTAATTCTAATACTGTGATACTTGAAGTGGATTTAGCTTCTATATATGATAAGATAGAACTAGTAGACAGCAGAACCCTCACCCTAAAAATGATCAAACAAATATGCCCATCATGTTCAGCTATGAAATCACAAAGGGGATATAATGCAATAGTACAGATAAGAGGCTATCCACAAAAACCGGAGGGTTTTCATCGCGAAGTCAACCATGAGTTACAGAGCATAATAAGTGAATTACAAGGTGAAATAGTGAAAATAGAAGAAGTGAAAGGAAAAGGGGTAGACCTATACATAAGGAACCAAGACGTCGCGAGAAGCATAGCATCAAGGTTTAAGGGGAAATATCTAGCAAAGGTGGTTGAGACTTATAAGCTAATGGGATTAACTAAGGATGGGAGGAGAAAAGGTAGGCTTTATATTTCTATAAGGGTGTTAAACCTATCGCCAAAAGACTTGTTTATATACAACAAAGAACCATATGTGCTTTTATCTAAAGGCAAAGACGGCATTACTGCTAAGAATCTACACACAAATAAAAAGTTATTCATCAAGACAGAGAACCTATGGAGGTCTAGCTTTCACATATATGACGCTAGTAAGAAAGAAGTTATGTTATTGTTGAAAGATAAAGGAAAAGTGCTTTTCTCGGAATCTAATGGAAATTACTTTGAATTTCCCATGGAATCTGTTAATTCTTTTGTACCAATAATAAAGGAGGGAAAGAAATACCTAGCCTATGTATTTAATGATACAATAACCATTTTAGAGGAAAGTAAAAATACTGGCGTTAAGAAGGCTTAGAAAGGTTAATATAACCTAATAAACAATAGAATGATGGAGGAAAGACAAAATTGGTTAAGCAAAAAGGTCGAAATAACAAACCCGGGAAAAAAAGCCTAGTCCTTCCTGATGAGGAGGAAGGAACCATAATATGTACCGTTCAAAGGATTATAGGTGCTGGTTTTGTTGAAGTCTTGTGTGCTGATAGACAGCAATACAAGGCTTGGATCCCCGGTAGGATGAGAAGGAGGGTTTGGCTTTATGAAGGCGATATAATATTGTTCCTTCCATGGGGAACATCAGACATGAAAGGTGAAGTTGTGCATAAATACAGGCATGATGAAATTAAGGTATTAATGCAAAAAGGATTGATCCCCGAGGATTTATTAGGAGAGGAAGGTGAGTGATAGGTTATTTCGAAAAAAAGAAAAAGGAGAGGAAAATTATAAAGGATGAAGATGTTGTAAAAACTGTGGACGAGGTTATGGATTCCTTTACTAACTATCACATCTATAAACTAGTGAATAAAAAGGTAATAAAGGATATAAAGGGTTCTATTAGCGGTGGGAAAGAATCCAAGGTTTACTGGGGCAGGGACTGGAATAGTAACGATATTGCAATAAAAATCTACCTAACTTCTTCTGCTGAGTTTAGGAAAGGAATAAAGGAATACATATTTGGAGATCCAAGATTTAAGAGGCTCCCAAACAAGTTTAGGTCTATAATATACCTTTGGGCAAAGAAGGAATTCAACAACCTTGTTAGATTAAAAAACTTTGGCATTAGCGTTCCTAGGCCAATAAGCCTCTCTGGAAATGTACTTGTTATGGAATTCCTAGGAGAGAGAGGGTATAGGGCCCCACTCTTAAGTGAGATATATAAGGAACTCAGCAAGGAAGAGTTACTTGAGGTTTACAGGCAGGTGAAAGAAAACCTAATTAAAATGGTGTGCAATTCAAGGATAGTGCATGCCGACCTCAGCGAGTTTAATTTGATGTATTGGAAGAACAAGGTATATATAATTGACGTATCCCAATCGGTAGAAATAGATCATCCAAAGTCTTTGGATTATTTAGAGAGAGACATAAAAAATGTCTATAAATTCTTCTCAAAACTTATTGACATAGGTGAATACGACAGCCTAGAAGGGGATGTTAGGCATTGCATAAAGATGAAAATGCAGGGAAAATAGAAAAGTGGGTTAAGCTATACGCACAAATTCCTGTTGAAAGCTACCAGAGAATAGCTAGTGAAATAGAGAAACTAAAAGAATTGATAAAGAAGGACTATGGCGTTTCAATAACCCTTGATAACGAAAATTCTATAGCTATTATAAAGCCCGTGAGCGAAAGTTCTTCCCCAGCGAACCTGATGAAGGTTAAGGATCTAATTGCCGCCCTAAGCATAGGCTTTACTGGAGAGGAGGCGATGGAACTGCTAAGATCTGAAAACATACTAATAACAATAGACATAAAATCAAGGCTTGGGAATTCTAAGAATCATGTAAGAAGGATACTAGGAAGAATTATTGGAGAAGGAGGAAGGGCCAAAAGAACGCTAGAAGAGATAACAGGTACAAGAATACACATAGGCAGTCATGCAATAGGTATCATCGGGGACTATGATAGATCAATAATAGCACAGTACGGTATTGATATGCTAATAGAGGGTAGAATGCATGGTACCGTGTATAGAAAGCTTGAGGAAATGATGAGAGAAGTTAAGAGGCGGGAAATAGGAAACATATGGCAGAAAAGGTACCTTGAATAAGACAGGGGCAAGGCAACTATGAAAATAACTTATTGTGGAAACTCTTATTTCATACTAGAAAGCTCTTCAATCAAAATAGCAATTGACCCTCATGATGGAGGAAGCCTTAACTTAAGGCCATGCACAACCTCGGCAGACTATATAATAATTACACATGACCATTATGATCACAATGCCTATATGATGGCTTTTGGCAAAAATACTAAAAGAATACTACGAGGGAAAGAAGGTCAAAAATTTAGATTAGAAAATGCATTCCTTGAATTCTATGACTTCTATCACGATAGTTTTAATGGGGCTTTCTTCGGTAAGGTATCTGGTTTCAAATTACTCCTAGAGGGAATGAACATAGTAAATCTATCAGATATCGGCCAGAGATATGAAGCCACTTTCAGTAGGCTTAAACCTATAGATATATTAATGATACCAATAGGTGGAGTAACTACAATAGGCTACGAAGAGGCTTATACCTTCATAGAGGAGCTGAAACCAAAAATAGTCTTACCAATGCATTATTGGATAAAGGGATCTAACCTGCCTTATGATTCGATAGATAGTTTTATCAAAAATTCTAGGTTTGACGTAGAATTTAGGGAAAATAATGTTCTTACCGTAAAAAAAGAGTCCTTGCAGGACAACACGAAGATAATAGTTTTAAATTATGCTTGAATTATCGGTAACCCTAAAATCAAAACCTTAGAAGCACAAAAGCTTTTTAACCCATCTTTTTACTTAAGTTTCGGA
>WAJZ01000102.1 GCA_015523575.1 Candidatus Hestiella acidicharens
GGCAGTAATTATTACACCTGTTCTTAGACCAAGCCCAATGATTTTCTGAGTATCTACCACTTTACGCACCTCATATAGAAATCCCAAAGCCCTTTAGTATCATCTCAATTCCTAAGAATATTAATATAAGGATGAATATATATCTTATAGTTTTGCTTCTTAATCCTGGTAATACCTTTGATCCCATAAAAGCGCCAAGTAATATTCCTACTGCAGTCAACCCTGCAAGCAATGGTTGTATATATCCTAGGAACCAATAAATTGAGCTACTTGTAGCCGCTGTAACTCCTATCATAAAATTACTGGTTGTTGTGCTTACCTTCATTGGCAGATTCATGGCCCAGTCTAGTCCCAAAACCTTTAAAGCACCACTACCTATTCCTAGTAGGCCAGAAATCAGCCCTGCAAGAAACATGATAATTTCGGCCAGCCACCACTTAACGCCAATATATTTAATGTTTTTGTTTAGCTTTTGGTCATAATACTCTCCATATAACTTGAATATCCTTGTCGTCCAATCAGGTTTACTACCTACAGGCTCTTCATATTCACGTTTTTGATATTGAAAGTACACTTGAGAAAGTAAAACTATTCCGAAGATAATATAGATTAACTTAGCTAAATGGTGAGAATAGACCCACGCGGCAGCAAGTGTTCCTATAATAGCCCCACCGGTGGTAGCTGTCTCTAAGCCTATTCCTATTCTAATGTTTGTTATCTTGTCCCTAACGTATGCACTAGCAGAGCCACTAGAAGTTGCTATTGTTGATATCAGACTGGCTCCAGCCGCATACCTTATTGGTACACCAAGATAGAGCGTATATATAGGTACTAAGAAAGAGGCACCACCAAGTCCTACAAGTGAGCCAAGGAAGCCGGACATTATGCTAGCTATGAGTATTAATGTAAAGTATATTGCTTCAATCACTTAAGATCGCCTCTATGTCCACTTTACAAAAAATTTAACAGAAATAAAAATATTATGGGACTATGGTATAGGTATTTTTAATTATTTACATATAAATAATTATTAATATTTTTAAGCTCTGGTCTTATCAGAATAAAAAAGTAACCTTTAAATGTAAATTTAAAAGGCTTAGGGTCATTAAAAATCTACGCATGTAAGTAATTTAAAACGCTTACAACAGGAAATGGGTCCCTCTACTTTCTGCAACCCTCAAGGTGTTATTGATTTCATTTGCGATTTTCTCGATTATCTCTTCAAAGCTCATCTTGATAGTAGCGTTCTCCTCAGTTTTGGAGGGCATGTTAGGGCCTTTTACAATAACTTTAGGTCTAACTTTACTTATTTTGACTATATCCTTACAGTTTCCTATAGAAGAAATCCCTAGCAACTTGGACAAACTTTCCTCAATCTTGCCAGCATGTCCTATTTCTATATTTAATACCTTCCAATAATCAATCAGTATGACAATTGCTTTATCATAGTTATTAATCCATTCTCTAACTATAGCCTCCAGTAACCCTGAATTACCCCCATGAGAGTTAATTATTAAAATTCTTCTAACCCCACTCTTGTACAGCGACGTTAATATTGATTTTATCATCTCTGAAAAGGACAAAACATTTAATGAGATAGTGCCAGGAACATTAGACCATTCTGGCGAAAAAGCATAGTAAATTGTTGGCAATATAACAATACCTTTAATAAACTTGCACAAACCTTTGGATATGTTTTCCGCTATTATTGCATCTAGGCCTAAGGGTCCGCTACAATGCTGTTCAATACTCCCTACAGGCAATACAAACAAGTTATTTAAATATTTTTTAAGATCGTCAGAGCTTATATATCTATATTCAATGCAGTCCTCTTTCATTCTACTCTCCTTAATTACTGTTGATAGTTTTAATATATCAATTTTATAGCTATATATTAAATGGGGGGAATATTAAATAGGATAATAAAAAGGTGATGCAATTGAAGGTAAAGATCAAATATCTAGGTTTTCTTAGTGAATTGGCTGGCAAAAGATATGAGGAAAAGAAGATTGAAGATAAAGAAACTACTATAGAGGAGATAATACCTTTTTTGAACAAACTAAAGCCTGAGGACTATGTTCTGATAATAAATGGAAAGGGGGCGAGTCCAGAAACGAAAGTAAGCGATGGTGACTATGTAGTTCTATTACCTCAAACCGGGGGTGGCGATAGTAAGAATAGCTAAGCCTGTAATATTATTTTGTTTGTAACCCTAGGTACTGTTCTATTGATCTTGAACGAAAGTTATGTCATACTATTTCTTCTAATATCTAAATTTTAAGATAATTTTAATTGCTTTTAAATACTTTCTGATGCTATGAACTTAATCTTGGGACCTATAAATTCCGCTTATATATACAATTGATGACCTTAGAGATCCTAAAGCTATAAGACAATAAACCCTTAGGCAACTATGAGATGAGCCTATGAGAAGTTTTGAGAGAAAGCTTGATAATCTACCTGTAACGATTAAAAATGTATTTAAAAGTAGGAGTTGCGATAAGGTGAGAAATACTAAAGGTAATCCTTTAAACTATCATTTAAAATATACATAGGCGGTTAGCCATGAAATGGAAACTCTGTGTTGCAGGCATTGTAAGTGTTGCAATGAAAATAGAAAGTATGGGCTATGGTCTCCACGGGCATGATCTATATATAAGGGTCTGTACTTGTAACGAAAGCGATGTGAATGTAAATATTGATATGCTTAAAGAAAGACTGGATTCATTACTAGCTAATCTAGATCATAAGCCACTTTGGGAGATCGTGGGTGGCGAAGGAAGGGTTGAAGATTTATTGAAATATTTAAACGATAGTTTGAAGATAGATAATTTGTGCGAAATAGAAGCAAAGATGCCAGATAGAGAGATTTACTTATATATACAGAGGTAGTGGAGGAGATGGTAAAAACCTATAGGCCTCCAAAGGGATTTAGGGATTTAAGTCCAGAAATAATGATACTAAGGAAAAAGATTTTTTCAGAAATAGAGGAAGTTTTTAGAAGGTATGGGTTTGATCCAATAGAAACTCCAGCAATAGAATATTGGGAAACACTTTCAGGTAAATATGGAGAAGAGGCGGAAAGCAGGTTAATATGGAGATTTAAGGATCCCTGGAGCAACAAAGAGTATGCTCTTAGATATGATCTCACAGTCCCTTTAGTAAGGTTTATTTCAACTCATCCAGAAATACAGCTTCCTTTTAAAAGATATCAAATAGGCCCTGTATGGAGGCATGATGAACCACAGAAGGGTAGGTATAGGGAATTTTATCAATGCGACGCAGATATAATAGGTTCACCCTATCCTGAAGCAGATGCTGAAATGATAAACCTATTAATAGATTCACTAAAGTCGATAGGGTGGAACTCAGGTTTTATAGTGAGACTTAATGATAGAAGGCTTCTCTTTGGTATATTCGAAAGCGAATTAAAGATTGACCCTGTAGTAAATGTCTATAGAATTATTGATAAACTTGATAAGATTGGCCTAAAAAAGGTCGAAGAAGAACTTAATAAAGAAATAAAAAATGAGGGAGTTGTGAAGGAAATACTATATCTTATTTCATTACAAGGAACCCCAGAAGAATTATTAGAGTTATTATTAAGAAAATATAAAAAGAACAAATACGTTAAGGAAGCGGGTGAATACTTAAAAGAAGTAATGGATCTCATTAAAGAAAGAAATAAAGTTGTTCTAGATCTAAGCCTTGTAAGGGGTTTAGACTATTACACAGGACCAATTTACGAAGTCGTACTAGAGAAGCCAAGGATTGGAAGCGTTTCAGGAGGAGGAAGATA
Source organism: Candidatus Hestiella acidicharens (assembly GCA_015523575.1). Taxonomy (GTDB): domain Archaea; phylum Thermoproteota; class Thermoprotei_A; order Sulfolobales; family Acidilobaceae; genus Caldisphaera; species Caldisphaera acidicharens. The sequence continues at coordinate 3,800 of WAJZ01000102.1, forward strand.
TGACAGTTTAGCAAAAACGTTCTCGGGAAGGAATCTACCAGCTACTGGTGTCAGCATAGGTATTGAAAGGCTTATTGATGCTGGCATTGAGATAGGACTTTATAGCATAAAAGAGAAGACCTATACTAAAGTCCAGGTTGTTTTTATGGAGTATGCCAACTTTAAATACGCTTGGAATATAGCAATGAAACTAAGGGAAGCAGGTATAAACACGAGGATAGAGTTAAATAGAACAAAAGAGGAAACACAGAGGAGGAAAGCAAATAGAATGCAAGTACCAGTTTTAATTTTTGTAGGAAAAGAAGAAGAGGCCCAGAATATTGTGACCATTTATTCTACTACGAACAATAAAAGGATTAGGGTCAAAGTAAATGATGTGCAAAAGGCAGTAAAGGATCTCCTGAGCATTGATCGGTAAATAGGGTTTATATTAACTTACGTTTTCAGTTATTTAAAACTATTTACTGTATATGATAAACTATTGTATGGGATAAGCAGAAGATACAGCAATCGATGCCAATATGCTATGAAATTTTGAAGGAAAATACACTATTCCGAAACGAAAAGCTATAAAGACACCGGGGATTTAATGTAGCTTTAATTAGACTAGATGGGTGCCATAGGGGGGTATTTTTATTTTTTTAACCCAGCTAGATAATGAAGACAGCCTATTTATAATTTCGTTTTCTGTATCGGATCTGCATAGCACTATAACAGCGCCGCCTCTTCCAGCCCCGGTGAGCTTTGCGCCAACAGCACCAGCCATTCTACCCTCGTAGACTATTTCTTCTATTTCACGTGATGATACGCCTAGAGAGTTAAGTAAGCCTTGGTTTATATTCATCAACTGACCCAAAGTTTCATAGTCACCTTTTTTAAGGGATTCATAAGCCAACTCTATAACTCTATCCTCGGCATCCAACATTAGTGAGAGTATCGAGCGAAATCTTTTAGATAATGAAATAACGTCATTTACCGGTAAATAGGTTTTTCTTTTTACTCCAGTGTCTGCTATTATAAATGAATAGTCATTTCTAGGGAGTTCATTTATATTAGATATAACTCCCTCTCCTTTTCTATATAAGGATATACCACCATAAACTACAGCGGCGCTGTCTACGCCGCTTGGATTTCCATGCGTAACTTTTTCTGCTTCATTTGAGAGGGTCACTAAGTTTTTCTTGTCTAGTTCATGACCAATTATTTTCATGTATGCCACGCTAAAAGCTGAGGCTATAGCAGCACTTGAACCGAGACCAGAAGAAATGGGAATATCACTAGATATTATAGCTTTGAAACCAGGCAAGTTGTATCCCCATGATCTTATTACAGATAAAAGCCTTGCTATTGGTTCTATCTCTTTAGGACCCAAGATCTTTAAATCCTTCGTTATTTTTCCCTTTATACCTGTTTCTTTGCTGATTATCTCTGAAGGCCAACTAGATTCTTTTATTTCAGCTCTGGCATACAGATCTATTGCCATAGCTAGCGCTTTTGATCCTATAACAACAAAATGCTCACCAAATAATATTACCTTTCCCGGAGATATAGCTACTGCCTTATTCATTATATTCACTTCTCCACGGGACTGATATTATGGGCTCATCTTGAATATAAGTCTTCCCAAGCATTAAAGCTATCTCAGCCTTTGATAATTCATACCCTATATAGGCTATGTGCTCCTTAGATAGGCATGCTCTCTTTATTAACTCTCTAGCCAAGCTTAGAGCATGAGAACCCTTTAAAGAAAAAACCTCCTTTCCACCTTTCTTATAGGTGACTATTATTACCTTTTCCTCGTGGTCAACGTTTATTTGGACGTATTCATCAGAACTATACTTTGGTGGTACGTATCCTATGGTTTCAGCGCTTTTCTTTTGGATCTCCATAGGCTTTTTTGCTTGCTTTAATATGAGTAAGTTGCTATAAAGACCTCTAGGTGAGGATTTTAATGAACAAGCAGTTTCAGCCACCCTTAAAGCCTCCCTAGCCTCTGCTGTTGCCCTATATGATTTATAGCTTTCTTCCACAACCAAATAGAGCGAAGCTCCGATCTCTACTGCCATACTTGCTAATAAAGCGTGCAATCCATGAGTATCCGCTTCTATCTCTTCTACCGCATCTGCAGCAGAGAATAAAAGAGGTGCTTCAATGTTTTTAGAAATCCTTGAATATCTATTCAAGCTCTCTATAAAATCTAAACACGGCATGCCCACTACTGGATCAATTATTATGTTTATATCTCTTTTTGATAGAGACTCGTATGCAGCCTTTATATACCTAAACTCCCTACTACC
>WAJZ01000103.1 GCA_015523575.1 Candidatus Hestiella acidicharens
GCCCCCAATACATTAGTATATAGATGGGCTGTTTTATAGATAGCAACAGGTAAAGCATCTAAATATTTTCCAAAGATAGTCATGATTATGGGGTAGCTCTGAAGATGTGGGGAATTTTCCTTTCCTCCAAAAGCCAGCTAATGAAGGCGGGACGCTGAAAGGTTATCTGCTACTTTTGGAACTTTTAAAATAATCGTAGCAGATAACCAGAACGGATATGCGCGGAGGTAGTTGAGCTTAAATGCTTTGCAAAAGTGGAAATACAAAGATAAAGCGATCCTCGATGTCATAAGAGAATAGTAGCGCTGTAGGCTCACCTAGGAAGATAATGGTTTTTCATTAAGGGGCGATCAAACCCTCCTAAAGCTCTTAAGGGCAGGTAGCTCAGGGCTATCCCAAGAAAAGCAAAAGTTTTATTCAAATCCTATTAACGATAATTGAGCCATCTTTAACTAGAACCAAGATCCTATCTCTCCCCCAATCATAACCAAACATTGAAGATCTTTCCAAGTCCCATACTATTAAATCTGCGTAGCACCCTTCTAATATCCTTCCCCTATCACTTAGCTTTAGGCTCTCTGCTGCATTAAGTGTAGAGGCAACCAAGGCCTCAAGTGGAGTTAAAGAATACAAATATATAGCTAGGTCTATAGCATTTTGCATTGATGGCATGAGGCTGTTTGCACTGAAATCGGTTCCAATAGCTATTGGAATGTTATACTTTCTTATCATATCTATAGGTGGCTTCGATTTACTTTGCGTCGCTAGGAAGCTTGCAGGTAAAAGGCCAGCTATAGCCTTTGAGGATGCAATATTAATAATTGAATTTTCATCAGACACTTCCAAGTGGTCTACTGAAGAAAGCTCGAATTTCTGCAGTAGCTTTGAGCATCCTATATTCTTAAGCTGGTCTATGTGTGCTCTCATACCTAGACCTAAGGATGCAGCCATGGAAAATATTATACCTGCTTCCTCTGGGTTAAAGGCCCCTTCATCGCAAAACACATCAACGAATGATGCTAGGTTTTCTTTTTTGACTTCAGGTAGTAGCTTGGATGAGAATGAATTTACATATCGTAGCCTATCATCACTATCAGAGCCTTTTGGAGGTACGTGCGCAAGTAAAGTCGGAACCACGGTTACTGTTGCGGCTTTTGACGCTTCTTTTATTACCTTTAGTAGTCTCACCTCTTTATCGAGCTCTATACCGTAGCCACTCTTTATCTCGACGCTAGTAGTCCCTAGGCTAAGCATTATATTAAGCCTTTTTAGGAGGCTTGCTAGTAAATCTTCGTCGCTAGCCTTGTTTGTCGCCTCAACGGTCTTATATATTCCGCCCCCTTCTTTCAAGATCTTTTCATATGATACGCCACTAATTTTTTTAACGAACTCTTCATCCCTGCTACCGCAGAATATTGCATGTGTATGCATGTCGATTAAACCTGGGGTCAGAAGCCTTCCTCCTGCGTTTACCTTAATTTTCGCATCATATTTGTCTTTTACTGCCTGGCTCCTCCCAACCTCGATTATTTTCCTATCCCTTACTGCTATTCCTAATCCATAGGCTACAGTTCCTCTTACTTCCCTGCTACCGACAGCTTTGTTCGCTACCGGTAAGCCCTCACTAATGTTATATATTAATAAGTCTGCCTTTGGCAATTACTTCACCTACATCGTTTCCAGTAAAAACTCCCTGAATTTGGTCAGGCCGGTTGAAGCAATTATTTCTTCTAAAGAGTTTTCTATTGCTACTCTTGGATCTCCGATATCGATACCCTTCATGACCCTCATAGCCTGTTTGGCCAAGGTGTCTTCTATTGCGATTAGCATTAGCATTGTTGAATCTGCCCTTAGGAGTTCTACAAAGGCGTTTGGGGCCATTGAGACCACATCTTCTTGAAAGCCACTTGTGGGAATAGAATGCACGCTCATAGGTAGTGAAATGCCGCGTAGCTTTGCCGATAAGGAGGCTGCTGTGTATTGATAAATCATGGCTCCTGTGGGGGAATCCTTTGATGCAAGGAATTCTGGTAGGCCTGTCGTTGATGAATTTAGAAGATGAGCTATTCTCCTTTCAATTGAATTACCAATATATGCAATTGCAATTTTAGCTACATCAGCTGCCAATCCGGCGTAGATAGCGTGGAAGTTACAGGCGTGGTATGCCTTCCCATTATATATAAATGGGTTCGTTGAAGAGCTTCCACTCTCCGCTTCTAATAGGCTAGAGGAGTACTCTAGGGCGCTAAGGGCAGCGCCATAGATATGTGGTATGCACCTTATTGAATAGGGATCCTGTAGTCTAGGAGTTTTTTTGCATTCAACTCCAAGCAGATCTAAGGCCTCTTTAATACCTTTAGGCTTTTTCACCTGCGAAATTTCATCTGAGAAGTGTTGTTTATTGCATCCAGTAACTTCTATTGTCTTTTTGAGAACCTCAAATGATTTCTTTAGCAACCTGTTTGCTATGCATACTCCAAGCGAGGTGCCTGCAACGCTCCATGCATTTGTGTTTATTAAGGCTAGTGCTTCCCCCGTTTCAAGTCCAAGCTTTTCAAGTTTATGGAACTTCAGGGCCTCTTCACACTTCACTTTTTTTCCATTCATAAAGGCTTCCCCCTCCCCTAGGAAGATGCACCTGACTATCCTTGCAAAGGGTGCAAGGTCACCGCTAGCCCCAACGCTACCTTCCATGTTTACAACTGGAATAATGTTACTGTTTATAACATCTTCAAACCTTTTTAATGCATCAGACCTTACTGGTGCGTTACCCAAGCTTAGCTGGTTGAGCCTTATTATCATTGCAAGTTTAACTAATGGTTGTGGGGCAACTTTCCCAATACCAACGTCGTGTTCTACTATAATTTTATCTTCTTTCTGACCCTTTACTTCAACGCTAGAAAGGGCGCCTAAGCCAGTTGAGCTACCATATATCCTTCCTTCTTTAACTGCTTTCTCATAAAACCCCCTAGATTCGTCAGCTTTGCTTATTGAGTTTTTACAGAGCTTAAATCCCTCTTCTACGAGTTCACATACATCATTTACAGCTATGCTAGACCCACAAATTTCTCTCAAACTAGGTTCACCCTTTTTATTTAGTTTTGTAATAAATTATAAGTGCTTGATGAAGGTAGTTCCCATAAGTAATACTTTTCTTAAGGTTTTAACTATCCCACGTATATATTTTTATGCCCAAATGCTTATATATAGGTCCTTAATTAAAAAGGAATTGGTTAGGTGGTGTTTTTGGCGGAGGAAAAATATATTCAGAGGGCTGAAGAGGTAGATAAACACCTTAGAAGGGCTTTAAGCGTTTGGGACATAGCGTATCTCGTTATTGGCGCAATGATAGGTTCTGGGTGGCTTTTCGGTTCTCTATACGCTGGTGCAATGGTAGGTCCTGGTGCTATAATTTCATGGATAGTTGCAGGAATCTTGATGCTTTTCATGGCATTAGCATTTTCAGAGCTAGCAGGCGTTGTTCCGAAAACAGGGGGCATAGTAAGGTATCCTCAATACTCTCATGGAAGCTTTGCCTCATACGTCTTAGCATGGTCATATCTCCTAAGCTCTATAACGGTAGCTCCGGCTGAAGCGGAAGCCGTTGTAACATATATGAGCGCCTATGTTCACGGCCTAATCACTACATCAGGCCTCCTCACACCATTTGGAGTAGGCGTTGCGTTTGGATTTATGACGTTCTTCTTCCTGCTAAACTACTTCGGAGTACATGTAATGGGCAAGACGAACACAGGTGTCGGCTGGTGGAAACTTTTCGTTCCTGTAATAACTATAATCCTTATCATGGCTCTCTTCTTCCATCCCAAGAACTTTTCCCTACCTTCATTCCTGCCTTATGGATCCGCTCCAATACTCTTTGCCTTACCAACAACGGGTGTTGTGTTTTCCTTCTTAGGATTTAGGCAAGGGTTGGATTTCGCAGGAGAAGCCAAGAATCCTAAAAGAGATGTACCGTTAGGTACCATATTGGGCTTCATAGTTGTGGTAATAATATACGTTATGTTGCAGACAGCCTTTTTAGGCGGAGTAGACTGGGCTAAGATTTCAGTAGCACCAGGCGATTGGAAGGCTCTAACTAGCTCTATTCTATCTAGTGGACCATTTTATCAGATCTTAAGGGTCTCAGGACTACCAATACTTGTCGCTTGGGGCTTTTTCCTACTAGCAGACGCAATCGTATCTCCAACTGGAACTGGTTGGATTTATGAAGGGACAACGAGCAGAACCTTCTATGGAATGGCTACCGATGGCCACCTGCCTGATGCGTTTCTGTGGCTAAACAAATATAAGATACCGTGGGTTTCATTGGTAGCTTCTTGGCTAATAGGAGCTATATTCTTGATTCCATATCCAGCATGGGTTTTGATAATAGGGTTCATCTCAACAACTACCGTCTTTACATATATGGTAGGTGGGTCTGCCCTTGTGATATTGAGGAAAACCGCTGCTCGCGCCCCAAGACCATTTAAGCTCCCTGTACCTTGGATCATTGGGGGCATAGCTTTCGTAGCAGCATTCCTAATAGTTTACTGGAGCACGTTCTCTGTATTATGGGGCGTGGATGCATTAATACTGGCAGGCATACCATTCTTCTACATGTATACAATGCCAAGGAGGTTTGGTGCAAATAGAAAGGCTGGAATAGCCTTAGGCATTGTATATTGGATTATATTGGCTGTGACAACCATATTCCTCCTAGATTATGGGGTAGTTGCTAAGGCCTCTCACCTGCTTTCATTAAAAACTGTACCTCCCTTAGGCAAGATCATAGCAGAGACCGCTCCGAGCTTCGTTGCTTGGATTGTTATTAACATTGCCACAACAATAGGGTTTACTACTGCGCTGTCAAGGCACCTTCCAGAAGACGCAAAGGCTCAAGTAAAGGCTGGTTGGTGGGTTATTGCTGTTTTGTTCTTGGGCTTAATAATATCTTATCTTAGCCCACTAGGTCCATACGCTCCCAAATACGCTATAATTCCGTATCCATGGGCTACGATATTGGCTGTTATAGTCGGCATAATAATGTTTATATACTCGTCACTCAGCGGCATATTAACAAAAGACTTGGTAATAGCAATGAAGAACATGGGAATAGATATAGTTGGTGAAGAAGGCAAAAAGCAATAGCTCTTTTTTAGTTCATGTTTTAATACTCTTTTTCATTGCTTCCTATTTGGTTCTAAAGGTTTTAGAGGTATTGTATTTATGAAAAGTATGTTGGTAGGATACGAAGTATTATTAAAGATAAAAGCCCCCGTGATATTATAAAACTAAGGTGGGGTAAGATAGAGGAAATGAATGATATTGAGATGAGAGTGAAGGAGGCATTAAAGCTGAATACCTACGAACTAAAAGCATATTTTACATTAATAAGGCTGGGGAGACTAAGGCCGCCAGAAATAGCTAAACAGGCTAAGATACCAATACAAAGGATATATGATACACTAAAGAGCCTTCAAGCTAGAGGGTTAGTTGTCGTAGATGAAGACTCCTTCTATGAAGTAGTTGAACCAAGAGTTTCTTTCTCATCTATTGCAAACACATTCATTGTTAAGGCCAGAGAAAAGGCTAAAGAGATCGAAGCATTAGGTAATTTAGTTAGCAGTTTATCAACTAGAAGTACTAAGGAGGAGATAAAGGTAATTTATGGCATTAATGAATCGCTGGGTCATGCAATTTCTTTGGTAAAGCAGTGCGATGAGAAGGTATACTTTATGGTTTATAAAGTTGTTGATAGGCTAGACGAACTGTGGCCTATTCTTTATCATTTAATAGAATCTATAAGGAGAGGAGGGATAATAATTGTTCCAACGACGTTTCGCGTTTCAGAAACCTATATAAACCAAGTTGAGAAAAATGGGCTTCGGATAATTAAAAGTAGTGCATCATTTATGGACATGATGGTATGTTGCTCTTCAACAATAATAGGGTTACCAAGCTCTTCATATGGGGTTGTTTCGGTACTAATAAACAATAAAGATTTTGCTGAGGCTTTAAAGAACAGGTTCATGGAATTTTCCAGAAAC
>WAJZ01000104.1 GCA_015523575.1 Candidatus Hestiella acidicharens
CATCTTCAAAGCCATCCTATAATCATGATTATCTGTGGAAAGTATTTAAATATTTCGTTTGTTGCTATCTATGAAACAGCCCTTTTGCCGCTGGTTTATCGGAAGCTACATTGACTGGTACCACTTTCCCTCAGAAACTCTCACTACAAAAACCACCTTAGTTGCCTAAAGACCCATTATCCTGCAATTCTCGGAACCTTGAGGTTACCAATAAGTTTTATAATTTTTGTTTAAAAGATCTTTTCAAGTGCATATCCCATAGCTTTAAGGAGCATTTAAAGAGATTAAAATTATTTAAATGTGCCATTGCCTCTGAAACGGTCTTTAAAAAGCTATGGATAAAGCGAAAGCAAAATAATTAAAAACATCTTTTAGGAACAAATAGCTTAAAATATTAGGTTTAAAATATGTGCGCCATATTTTTCACTTTCTATCAAAGAGGCTTGATAGTCAATTGTCGATTAGAATATAGTCATATGACGAAACGCTTTTATATTGCAATATTCAAAATTAACGAGAGAAGGTGTTGGCATTTGCATGGTCCAAAGGCGGGTATACATGGCTGGGGGGTCTATATACCAATTTACAGGCTTCCCCTCTCTGAAATCGCGAAGGTATGGGGCTGGTCTCCTGGACAGTATGAAGGTCTTGACGTTGTTGAAAAAGCTGTAGCCTCTTCTGATGAGGACTCGGTTACAATGGCTTACGAAGCGGCATTAAACGCTATAAAAAGGGCAGGAATAGAACCTAAGAAGATTGGCGCCATATTTTTTGGTACTGAATCGAAGCCATATGCAGTAAAGCCTAGCGCTACGATAATAGGAGAGGCATTAGGAATAACACCCTATACTATGGCTAGCGATATGGAGTTTGCCTGCAGGGCTGGGAGTGAAGGATTAAGGTCATTAATAGGTATGGTAGATTCTGGACTCATTGAATTTGGCCTTGCAATAGGTAGCGATACTGCTCAGGCCAATCCTGGTGATGTACTAGAATTTACAGCAGCAAGTGGTGCTGCTGCCTTTGTAATAGGTCCAAGTGAAAACGCTTCGGCTATAGTTGAAGACTCTGTTACTTTCGTTACTGATACGCCAGATTTCTGGAGAAGAGCAACGCAACCTTATCCATTACATGGAGAAGGTTTTACTGGCGAGCCTGCCTATTTCTATCATATAGAGAACGCGGTTCGTGCATTGTTGGAAAAAACAGGCTTAAAACCAGGAGATTTTGACTATGCAATATTTCATCAGCCTAATGGAAAGTTTCCAGTTAAAGTTGGAAAGGGACTTGGGTTTACTATTGATCAAATGAAAGATGGGCTTGTAACCCCAATGATAGGAAACACATACAATGCGAGTGCTTTGATGGGCCTGGCGAAGGTGCTTGATAAGGCTAGACCTGGAGAAAAAATACTTTTAGCACCCTTCGGTAGTGGGGCTGGAAGCGATGCGTATTATATAAGGGTTACGGACTCTATAGAAGAAAGGAAAGCGTTAGCACCAAGCGTAGGGGATTATCTAGATAGAAAGGTGTTAATAGATTATGGTATGTATTCAAAGGCTAGGTCCATTATACATGTCATTAAGTAAGGTGGTACTATGGTAGTATATATAGAAGGCGTAGGTCTAACGAAGGTTGGTCGTCATTACGGTTTGAGCATTAAGGACTTGGCTGCACAAGTGGCTTTCAACGCTATTGAGCAGGTAGGAGAACCAGAGGGTATAGATTACCTTATCTTTTCTAGCGCTTTAGCGCCTTTACAAGACAACCAACTGGACATAGCAGGATATGTTTCATCATATATAGGCCTAAGAGGTATAAGGGCACTAAATGTAGAGGCAGGAGAGGCGAGCGGGTTGGCTGCCATTAGCATTGCAAAGTCTCTCTTAGAATCACATCAAGCGGACAAAGTATTAGTCATAGGGGCAGAAAAACTAACAGAATATGTTAGCTCAAAGGCATACAAACAGCTACAGATGCTCTACGATTCAGATCTTAGGTCTTTTTATAATATAGGGTTTGCTGCCGATGCAGCCCTCTTAATGAGGCTTTATATGAATACTTATGATGTAGATAGAGAGACATTGTCATATTGGCCTGCACTAATGCATTCAAATGCCAAAGAAAATCCATATGCAATGCTGAGGTTCGCAATCAAGCCAGATAGAGTATCGAAGTCACAAATATTGGCAGATCCTATAACCCTACTTGATGCCTATCCTATAGGAGACGGAGCTGCTGCAGTTATTGTTTCAAGCAAGGACGTGGTAAAAGCTCCGTTAGCTAAAGTAACTGCTATAGAGTCATCGACAGGACTTGGTGAAATAGAGCTTTTAGATGACCCCCTTATTTTTGATTCCCTATTAAATGCCTATAGAAAGCTTTCTTCCATCGCAGACGTTTCTCAGATAGACTTTATGGAGATCCATGATTCCTTTACAATAGTTGCACCAATAATATTAGAATCAATTGGGCTTGCCGAGCGTGGCAAAGCTCCAGAACTTATAGCAGAGGGGCATTTCTCTTCGAATGGTGACAAACCGCTAATAAACCCAAGTGGTGGTTTAAAGGCGAGAGGTCACCCAATAGGTGCAACTGGTGTGTATCAAGTTGCTGAGTCTGCCCTCCAAATCTCTGGGGAATTTCCAGGGATTAAGGTTGATAATGCTAGGAGAGGACTAGTTATTTCTTTGAATGGCCTTGGATCTAATTCATATGTGGCATTGTTAGAGGGGGTGTGAAGATATGGCAATGGATCTCTCTATATCGAGATTTTGGAGAAAAAAGGTTTCCCTATACAGGCTTTATGGTTCTAGGTGCAAGGCTTGTGGCAAGGTGCATTATCCGCCTAAAAAGGCATGCCCTTATTGCGGGAGTAGAGACCTAGAATTAATAGAACTTCCAAAGAAAGGTAAGCTATTGTCTTATACAACAATATATGCCGTGCCTGAAGGTGCAAGGCTAAAATCGCCCATTTATTTCGGGTTGATAGATTTGGGAGTAACAAAAGTTGTTGCGGAATTAACAGATGTTGTTGACAAGAATTCATTAAAAGAAGGCATAGAAGTGGAGGCTGTATTAAGGAAGACGCAAGAAGATAGGGATTCAGGCCTGATTTATTATCTTTTAAAGTTCAGACCGGCGATGGTGCATAGGTAAATGAACGAGGACATCGATAAGGTAATTGATAAGCTGGAAAGTGGAGAATTAAGCATAAGCAAAATAGATTCTATTGCTAGAAATTCAAACTTAGCCGCCCTTATAAGAAGACTTTTTTTAGAGAAAAAATATGGAGTAAAACTTTCTGCCATATCTTCAACCCTATTAGATTTTGAAGATATTGTTGGGCATAATATCGAAAATCCTATTGGCGCTGTACAGGTTCCCTTAGGCGTTGTTGGTCCTCTCAAAATTAATGGAGAGTATGTCAAGGGAGAATATTATATTCCCATGGCAACAACGGAAGGGGCCCTTGTTGCTGGAGTAAATAGGGGAGCAAAGCTATTAACGCTTGCCGGAGGAGTTAAGACAAAAGTAATCTACGATGGCATGTCTAGGGCTCCTTTGATATGGACTCCTGGTGTCAACGATGCAATAAAACTATCAAAATGGATAAGAACTCGTGTCAGCGATATAAAAGAAATAATTAATAAGAGCTCTAGGCATACGTCTTTGAGCGACATTCAAATATTTATAGTCGGAAACTTGGTTTGGTTTAGGTTCGTTTTTAAAACAGGGGATGCAATGGGCATGAATATGGCTACAATAGCTAGCGATAGGATCTGCAGTTATATCAATAAAAATTACCCAGGTGATCACAGATGTATAAGTGTTAGTGGCAATTTGTGCGTTGACAAAAAGCCCAGCTATTTGAACAAGATTTTGGGCAGAGGAAAATACGTTATATCAGAGGCATTAATAAAAGATGAGCTATTGAAGAAAATAATGAGGACTAGTGCTAATGAAATGGACTACATAAACAAAACAAAGAACTTGCTTGGTAACGCAGTTTCTGGTAGCCTAAGTTATAATGCACATTTTGCAAACATAATTGCGGCTATATTTGTTGCTACAGGTCAAGACCTAGCACAGGTAGTAGAAAGTAGCATGGGCTATGTATGGACCGAGGTTAGGAATGGAGCACTGTATATTTCTGCTACACTAACCAGTCTAGAGATAGGCACGGTAGGAGGCGGCACATGGCTTCCCACTCAAAGAGAGGCCTTAAGTCTCTTAGGTATTTACGGAGGCGGTGACCCAGCAGGTATCAACTCTTTAAAATTCGCGGAGATAATAGCATCTGCTGTTTTGGCAGGTGAACTAAACCTGCTTGCTGCACAATCTTCAGGGGAATTGGCTAAGGCGCACGAAAAGCTGGGAAGAGGCTATAAAGGTGAGGGTCAACAAGATGGAGGTATTTAATTTTAAAAACAGGCTAATAGTCGAGGTTAAGGATAAACAGCTGCCAAACAATAAAAGGCTGAAGATGTTTAAAATAAACTTCCTACCACATACCGTCTGCGTTTTACCGGTTTTTACTCGATCAAAAGAAATAGTGCTATTAAGGCAATATAGGCCGGCGATCGACAAATATATTATTGAGGCGCCAGCCGGTACAGCTGAGCCTAATGAGAAACCAGAAGAAACTGCTAAAAGGGAACTTGAAGAAGAAACAGGCTTAATCTCAACCAAGCTAGTAAATATTGCAAATGGATACGTGTCTCCTGGATACACCACGGAGTATATGCATTATTACCTATCCATAGATCCACTAATAGGTAAACCTTCTCCAGAAGCAACAGAAATAATAGAACCGATTAGGGTTAATATAAAACAGGCCATTGACTTTATCAATAAGGGCATCATAGAAGACTCCAAGACGGTATTGGTAGTTTTATTTGCAAATATCTATTTAGCATCTCAGTCCTAACGATTTTGCACACTCAGCTAGGCCCATGAGTGCATTTCTTAAATTGCTATCTATTTTATTTGCAACGCTTGTTATAAGGTAACTATTTTCTGCAATTTCCTTCGCATTTGCCGGTATATCAAGGGTACTTCCATTAATGCCTACAGAGATTTTATCTAAATATACCTCTATCTTTAAATCTTTAATCCCTATTTTTATTTTGTCTTCAGAAAAATTCGAACCAAAAGCATTACCACCTATTCTCCATATCCTTTTTTCGTTGCCTAGCTCCAATACAAAAGCATTGCTACATTCACTTCTACATAGATTCCCTTTACCTATATCTATACATGACTTCTTGTTTGCACTTATGCACCTTATAACTTTCTCTATTTTTTCTATCCTTCTTATTACTCCTAATATGGATAGAAGAGTAGCAGAGGCACTTGTATTTACATCACCTTTTTTCGATAAAGACCTTCTCAGGTCTTCAATCCTCCTTGCGATTTGTGTTGCTTGCATCAATCGTATCACTCTCTTTTTTACTATATTTATAGTTGGGTTTTTAAACATAGTTTATGCATTACTTTATAGGCTTTGAAAGACTTCTGTTGGTATGTGGGAGGGATGCCTTGCAAATGTGAAGGTATTGATGGTATAAAGTTAGTATTGTGCTTAGCGCCTCCAGCGGGTGATTATGAAGTTTCCATAGATGTCGGAAGCAACAAAAAGTTGATAGTGAACTCTGAAGGAATTTTTCTCAGATCTTCAGCCGTTGATGATTTTTTACCTTTCCTAAAAACGTCACAAATTAGGGTTAGCGAAAAAGTCTTAGGCATGTATAGAATATCTTTTGATAAGTTAATATGTAACGTTACAGATTCACTAATTAATGCTTCAAACCATGGTTCAGCTTATGCTAAGCTGAAGGTGGAAAGTTGTAAGTCCCTTATAAATAACCTAAGAGAAAAATATTGTAGATCTTAAATATAGTAAAATGACTATGCCTTAACATATTCCCTACCAATTAACTCCCTGGCAACTATATACCTCATTATATTTTGTGAACCTTCGGCTCCAACGTAATAGGAAAGTACTCCAAGCATGTTTCTAAAGAGGTCTGCCTCTTCTGTATAAGAATACGCTCCATAAGTCTTCATGGCAACTTCTGCAGAATTGAATGCCGTTTCAACGGCCATTATCTTTGCAATTGACGCCCAATAGTTTAAATCGTGGGGCCTGTAACCAGCTTCTTTTTTAATATAGATTTTGTCCGCCAACTGCGCAGCTTTGTAAACAAGGAGCCTTGCTGACTCCAGCTTTGCCGCTACCTCTGCTATGGGGAAGCTCACGCCTTGATATGAAGCTATTGGCCTGTCATCAAACATTCTCCTTTCCCTAGAAAATCGAACAGCCTGCTCGAGTGCCCACTTAGCGGCCCCGATGTTTGCTGCGCTAACCAGTATTCTAGCTAGCGAAAAGCCCTGCATCGCCAAATAAAATCCTTTGTTTTCTTCTCCGATAACATACTTCTGCTCTATTGGTGTGTTGTTAAACCTCAGTAACCCAGTAGAAATTGCATGCCTACCTATAGTGTTTAAAATGGAATATTCAAAGTTTTCAGCTTTCCTTCCGTTTTTATTGCCTATAAATGCAAAGCCAGTTAGGCCTCTGTGCTTATCTTCCGGTTTACCGGTTCTTGCTATGAGGTACCAAGAACCTAAGTCCAGTTGTTCAAGGGATTCTCTGACTCCACTAATATAGATTTTCTCCCCATTTATTACATAGAGGCTTCCTTCCTTCCTTGCACTTGTCCTTTCTCCTGCAACGTCACTTCCGCCTATAGACTCCGTAGATGCAATTCCAAAAAATCCCCTTCCTTTTCCTACTAGGGGTAGAATTTCCTGCTTTGTTTCTTCATTTCCATAGAGATATAATATAAAAGGCCAGCTGTTATTCAAAAGAGTAAAGACAGCGGTCGCTACTGCAGGATCATTATATGCTACCTCTTCAACTGCTATTGAAGCTAGTAGAAAGTTTCCACCTTGCCCTCCATACTCCTCCGGAACAGGTATTGCAAATAATCCTTGCTCACCCATTTTGTTAATTATTTCTGTAGGGATTCTTTTTTCGCTGTCTATGTTTGTCCAGACAGGGTTTAGGGTCTTTGATAGGAATTCATTAACTGAATCTTTAAACAATTTTTCATCCGGCGACAACTCAAAGTCCAAATTCCTCACCGCGCTTTATGGATAGAAAGATGCTTTATAACCGTTCTCCTGAGCAATGCTTAAGCGTAGTCTTTTTGGAAGCCATTCTTTTAAATCATGAAAATAAGCAGACTTTGTTCTATCCGACTTCCCCACCCTAAAGGGCGGGGGTTCCCTTTAGGGTGTTCATTACTTCCCAGCACCTATTCAGGGATAAATTTTTCATTTGTGGGCAGTCGGGCCAGTCAGAGGTGCCCCCATTTTGTATCTGGAACTTTTTCAAAAATATTATATTCACAACTTATAAGCCTTTCATCTCAGCTTAAAAAGCAAAGCTTTCAGTTGTAATTCTTCTAGGATGCCAGTAAGCAATTTTACTATTATAGATCCCTTAAAACTAATAAAATATTCAAGTAAACCCAACTCTTTCTCCCTATTGCCTCGCGAAAAGATACGATCTGAAATCTCTAAATATTTCTACCTCTTTATTAATAACCTTCTTCGACAACTTTTAGCTTATATGACTTCTCGATCGGTTTGCCTTCTATGGGAATTGTAACTATATCTATTCCATCTCCAGAAGAAGTATCTCTTTCCATTGTTGTTTTTAATGCCTGAATTGCTATCTTTTCAGCCTCATCTATACCTAGTTCATCGTTATACATTGATTCTAGCACACCAAGGGCAGTTGTACCACCACTACCCACTGACATGTATTTATCTTCGGTTATAGACCCTAACATATCTAAAGTGTAGAGCCTAGGCGTACCATCTTTATCTAGCCCACCTATTATAGCTTCGATCAAGAAAGGCATCATCTTGTAAGAATAGAGAATGTTTGAAAAGAGCTTTGATATTGCATACAGGCTCATTTTGGTTTCATTACTTATCTCATAGAAGCTTATTTCTGCATTTATGATACGTACTAGTCCCCCTACGTCAGCATATAGGCCGCTTAAAGCTATTCCTGCCCTATCGCCTAATAAATATGCTTTTTTTGCGTTTCTGCTCATGATGAAACTTCCGTACGACATCCTCTTATCGGTAGCTAGTACAACTCCTTTATTGGTTCTGAGCCCAACTGCAGTACCCTGCTCATACGAGAATCCCATTGCCCTGCACCTTTCTCCACTTCTATATTAGGC
>WAJZ01000105.1 GCA_015523575.1 Candidatus Hestiella acidicharens
GTTTTTAAGGTATGCTAACTCTTAGAAAATACCAAAGTATCCATATCTGTCCCTAGCGCCTTCCAAGGATTCAACAAACAAATTTCTAACTTTCTTATATTCATAAGGAATCTTACTATACGCCTCAAACCTCAAACACCCTAAATGCTCCTCCTTACCATAAACCTCATCTTTGTTAGCGGTTCATTAAGGGCTACGCTAATGAATATTGCTTGACCCGCTTTACTGAAAATTAAGCATAACATCAAGCCCTTAATGGTAACCTTACTTTCATTAGCGCAGGAAAAGGGAGGTTTATCATTTTTTCTTCTTATTAGCTTTTCCTAAGCGTTTAAAATTTCCTAGTTGTCAAAATACTTTAAATAACTCAAACAAGCAGATGGCCTAGAATTTACTCACAAGACAGCAAGTACATTAGTCTATCCAGTCCTGTTTTTCTATTTTCTCAGGTATATATTGGAATGCAAGGAACTTTAGGCCCTTGCTTGCCATGGCTTCTATCTCTAGCTTTGCCTTCTTACTCATAAACATGTCTATCTCTCTCTTCCACAGTTTTGACTTAAACCAGTCATATTTGATAAGCTCCTTTGCCCTCTTTATGTCTACGTCCTTGGCCTTTATTATGAAATTCCTCCTCTCCTCCTCGCTTAGGTATGGCTTTTTTGACTTGTAACCAAAGATGTCTGTCATAGAGACCCCTAGGAACTTGGCCTTGGGGGTCGCAAGCCTCTCGCTTTCATAGCTCAACTGTATGCTACCAAACTTAAACACGCTATATATATACCACCCGTATGGGTCGGAGTCAGTTAATATATATACAGGCAATCCCAGCTCTTCGTTTAGTCTCCTCACAAACCTCCTCGTTGCCCTGTCCGGCTGACCAGCCCCAGTAACCAAAATCGCTTTATACTTCTGCCAGAACCCTGCCCTGTGAAGTTGCTGAAAAACTGCATCTTTCTCAACAACAAGAACCATCTCTGCATCGTAGTCTACAAAGTCTATTAGGTCTGGTGTAGACTCTATTGCGTAGGCACCATGGCCCAGCTTTGATAGGTCTATAATATCATTGCCACTCCTTATCCTCATATTACCAACCACTTTCCCCTTCTCCTTACTAAGTATTAGCATATCTTCCCTCAGCAACCCCGTCGTGACTTCGACGTCCCTTATTGAAGCATCGCTCTCCTGTTGCTCATCCCATGTATTTTCCTCCTTTAGCCTATTGTTTAAATCTCGATAGAGGATCGTGTGCTTCCCCCTATAATAGAGATCCCTTATCGTTGGATACTCATTTTCCACCAGCGCCTGATATATTATTGAGGCCATTAGCAACGTTTGCACGAACTTCTTTGTCTCGTTCATATTGAGGAAGCTCCTTTCTATTTTCTTCACGCCTAGCTTTAAGATACCTCTCTCAGCATCAAATTCTGTGTTCTTAAAGGTCCTCATGGGTATTTTAAGCTTTGGAGGCTTCCCCTCCTCTATTTCCTTAAGCAGTTGGGAAAACTTCTTGTGGATTATTTCTGCTACCTTTCTTCTAGCTTCCCTATCTACCTTATCTTGAACAGACACATTCGCCACCTCACTCCTCTAACTTTACATTAGAGATAACAGACTTCACTATTTTTTCAGGCTCCTCTTCCCTCCCGTCTATCTTGGGGAGCTCTACGGATTTTGAGACTATCTTGACCAGATTTTCAATTATAACCTTATCCTTGCTGTTACCCTTAATGCCCTTCCAATCCTTAGGGTGAGTTGAAAGGATTGAGAGGCTCCGTGCAAGCTCTGGTATGTATTTTGATATCGTCACTATTTTCTCCTTTACGGTCTCTTCACTCCTCTTCTTCGAAAGATATAACCTTAAGCTCCTTGCTATCTCTTGCACAGCATTCTTTATTTCACTCTCTAGCTCCACAACCTCACTCAGGCTTTCTTTTCCAACCCCCTTGTATGGGATCTTTGTACTAGCTACATGAACCAACACTACCAAGGGCATCTGATTTTCCAAGTTGTAGAGCTTCCAGTTTATAGAGCTTATTATTTTATATGATACATCTTCCTTCTCCTCATAAAGTAGCGGTATCTTGTTTGCATACCTAAGCAACATAGGCACATCGCTTGTTGGTATGTTACCGCCATACGCGATCCCGACTTCTACTATAAATGGATGACCTTCATATGTCCTAGCCTTCCTAGTAACTGCCTTGACCCACTCAGGGTTGAAGAGCCTCTTAAGCCCTACCTCTATGAGTTCCTCACCTATAGGGCTTAGATAATCGCTCTTTGGTGGCCTGAATTCCCCAAACGTCTTAAGTCCTGAAGCAAGCCTATGAAGTAGCTTAGAGTTACCCCTGGATATTAGCCTTTTTGGGTCTAAGCTAGGATCTATGCCTACCGTATCAAGGAACCTCCTAGCAGTCGTGTCCCCAACGCTCTGGAACTCTTGCGTCATGAACTCTTGAAGGTTTTTTGCCTTTGTTGAACTTATCATGATTTTGAGCTGCTCTATGTCTATTCCATGGGGATGGGGCTTCGATTCCATGGGAGGCTTTGGCATCTTCTTTGTTACCCTTGGAAAATAGTAAAGTTCCCCATCAGGTGTCTCAAAGAATATCTCAGCATATGGCGCTATTAATGCAGTCCTCTTTACGTATTCCACTATTTTGGATCTAGCCCTTGACCAATCCCCCTCTAGGTTAAGGACCACCTTTGTCCCATGCCAATTGCTCCTCGTCAAGATCTGCCCTTCCTCTAATATTACCGGCTCATTCTTCTTTATGTCTATCATTATCTTCTTGTAGTATACATTATCGCTGCCAATAGTAGAGGAAATTACCAATACGGGTTGCCCAGTGGTCATTTGGGAATAAAGGATTGCCGCCTTTACCCCTAGGCCGTACATACCCCTTGTCTGCCTTATTGTGTATTTGCTACTATATAGTACCTTACCAAAAGCGTTCGCCATAACCGTTGGGGGAACTCCAACCCCATTATCCTCTACTGATATTGCATACCTTGCTGGCCTGTTTTCCGATGGTGGCTCACTCAACTTTATAGATATTTTAATCTCTGGCAGTATATTGTGGCTATCCGTAGCATCCAAAGAGTTCTCCACAAGCTCCCTAACGGTTTGGTATAACGCCCTCGTAGGGTTTGCAAACCCAGAGAGTTCTTTATTCTTTGCGAAGAACTCGGCTACGCTCATCTCCCTGTATTTTTCCTGTATCTTCGCCTTGTTTGTTGCCTCGGCTGACATCCTTTCACCCCTATTTACTTTGTAAACCCGTTCTTATACCAAGAACAGGTGTTTTTCGAAGGTTTTAATATTATTCTTATTTTTTAATTATCTAGTTGAGTTTAATAGGTGTGAGGCCAATAGGGGCAACGTTATCGTTGCGTCACCATAAACAATTACCTTTCTGGCACTTGGCTTTACCTTACCCCACGTTATCGCCTCCCTTGGCATTGCTCCGCTCAGGCTGCCATCCCATTCCAACGCAGTTGTTAGGTAGACAACGTAGTCTAAACCACCTTTAAACTGACTCCACCATATTGTGTGGTGCTTGCTTATCCCCCCTCCTATTATAAGGGCTAATGCTTTCTTTCCCTCGCTAAAGAATATCTCCGAGAGCCTTTCCATATCCCTAAAGTAGTCTATCTTTATTTCATTCCCCCTACCTTTTTCCATAAAGAGGCTTGTTCCAAAAGACCCATCCGGCCACCCTGGAACAAAAACGTCTGCCCCTGTTTCCGCTGCTGACCGTAAGAAACTGTTTTTATCCTCTATGAGCCTTCCAGCCTCCCTTAAAAGCTCATACATGCCCCACTCCTTCTTGAGCTTCAACGCCTCAGAAACTAGCTTCCTTACAAACCCCTCTACCTTTAAACCGTAATCCTCGATTCTTATGTAGACGTTTCCGAGCCTGTGTACCTCTTGCCTATACAGCTCTACATCATCCGCCTCAAAGTAGCCCTTTAAGTACTTCCCTCCATAGGCCCTTGCTATATCATGGTCTAAGGCGCCACAAGTAGTTACCACGACGTTAAAAAGCCTATTTTCTATGAGCTGAGCTATAATGCCCCTAAGTCCTGTGGAGATCAGGTTTCCGGTAAAGGACAAAACTCTTATCTCGCTCTCCTTTATTCCATCGAGCAATATGGAAGAAGCTTCATATATGTGCCCTGCCATAAAGCCATGTATGTCCCCATAGGCCTTTATGAGATCCTCCACTCCCATGCCTTGATGAATCCTTGCATCCTTTATCTCTTCAGCGCCTTTCATTTCTATCACTCACTTGCTGTGTGGGCGCTGGGATTTTTATTACTGCCTTTATCTGCATTTAAAATTCAAATCGATATGACGCTCGCTTGCAATAAAGCAGAGTAGGTGAAAAGCGTGAAAAGGAGGTCGCTCTCTAACCTAATAGGGGCAGTTATCCTAATAAGTGCTACCTTAATAGGTGGCGTTTTCGTTTATGGTTACTTCCAAAGGTCTTTGAAGACCATGGAAAGTATGGGGCAGGGAATAGAAGTGCTAGCCAGTTCGGAGCTCGTAGCCAACAACTCTAAGGTTGTATATATAAAAATAATAAACGATATGCCAAATAGTATAAAGGTTCTTGGTGTTTACGGTGTTTTTAACAACGGCTCAATACAAAACCTCTCCCTAGCGAATAAAATTGACCCGGACGTTATCCAAAAAGAAATACCGCAGGGAGAGGGGTTATCATTCATATTTTACGTAGCGCCTTCGGTTCAATCGATTTTTATAAAGTATAGCTATTTGCCTACTGGCCAAGTAATGTCATCACAAGCAGTAAAGCTTGGGTGAAGCTTCTATAATGAGGTTCAGTATAAAAAAACTTGCAGGCTTTTTTCTTAAAGATGAAGGGGAGCATTTACCTAAAACGAAGGGCCTAGAAACAGTTAGCGAGAAGATAAAAACCCCTCCAAGGTGGAGTATAATAAAGCGCTACGCTGTGGGTAGCGTGAAGTATTATTTGTATAGGGGTAATGAAGGGTTAGTACACCTTGGCATAGAAGAGCCTGCGTGGAGCAACGAAGCCATAGATGTAGCTTCTGGCCTTAGAAAGGCAAAGAGCCCTGAAGAGGAATACATTGCAGACAAAATTAGGAGTGGCTACGCTTCGCTCTACCCACTTATAATAGATCCAAACGTGGAGGAGATTTCATATAGCGGTAACACCAATAATGTGAATGTTATCCATGCGTTTGTCCCTTCAAGATGGATAGTTGCCGACATATTAATTTCAAAGGAAGATGCCGACTCTATAGCAATAGAGCTTGCTAGAAAAGCTGGCAAAACAATAAGCATAGCCTCTCCCTATGCTGAAGGTATTACAAGCGAGGGTCACAGGATCTCCGTCTCGTTTCTAAATGAGATTTCCCACTTCGGGAGTAGCTTCGTCCTAAGAAAATATCCAAAGAAGCCATTTACTATGTCTGATGCTATAGCATCTAAAATGGTAAGTGCTGTTATAGCTTCATACCTCTGGATAATAGCGGAGGCTCAAGGCTTTATCATAATCTCCGGTAGCATGGGTAGTGGCAAGACTGCCTTTCTGCAGTCCATTGCCAGCCTACTCCCACCATACAGCAAGGTAATAACCATAGAAGACACTCCAGAGCTGCGTTTATTGACTCCTAACTGGGATTCTCTAGTAACGAGACCTAAGCTTCCGGGCGAGGAGATAGTAGAAGTTGACATGGAAGAATTGCTGAAGTTGGCGCTAAGGAGGAGAGCAGACTATGTCATCGTTGGAGAAGTCAGAGGGAGGGAAGCCAGGCTACTAGCGCAGGCAGCTACAAGCGGTTATGGTGCCCTAACAACGATGCACGCCAGTTCCCCCTCCTCCGTATTAATGAGGCTCTCTTTCGAACCAATAAGGCTTCCGAGGCTTTTCATAAGGTCCATTACAGCAATAGTCCAGATGAGGGTTGTACCTTCTTTTGGAGGCAAGGCTACGAGAAAGGTGTTTGAGGTAGATGAGGTATACAATGGTAGGCTATTGAAAATGTATGATATTAATGAATCCCTCCCCTCCCCCGAGGAAATTATAAGGAAGAGTAAAAATATGGAAAATGGACTGGAAAGGCTTGGTTTCTCTAGAGGCGAGAAGGCGGAGGAGTTTCTTTCAAGGATAGAGTTTCTAGAGAAGAACTCAGGCAAAAACCCTAGGGACTTCTACTCCTCCCTCTCAAAGTTCTATGTTGAGAAATATGGTGATGTGATTTGAAGTTGTTTAGGAATATTGAGGTAAGCGCCTATGGGCGCAGGGATTATAGGCTTATAAAAAACACGATACTTTGCCTAAAGATGGCTTCTTTTTTCTTCTTACTACTTCCCCTTCTTTATAGAGGCTACGAAACAATAATAGTGACCTTATCTATAACTCCCTTCCTCTTCCTCTCAGAATTCTGGCTCCCAGGGCTCTGGAAGAAAATGGAAGGCGCTGGCATCGATGCTGAAATGCCGGCATTCCTAGCCTATCTAATGCCATATGCCCGTTCGTCGAGGGGTCTTGTTGATCTCATGATCTCAATACCAAAGTCCTTGAAACTAAGGTTCATCGAGTCTGAGGTCGAAAGACTAAGGAGACTAATAAACATGGGAATGGACTCAAGGAAAGCCCTAAAGACACTAGCAAAAACGACGCCCAACCAGAGGCTTGGAAAGTTTCTCTTTGATTATTTAAATGCAGAATATATGGGAACAACGAAGCATAGTATCGTCTCATTACTTTATGATTATGCCATATCCTCATTAAAAGAAAAGTGGAATGCATACGCCGAGTTCGGCAGAGGAGTGGTAGAAATAGGGCTTGGGCTAACGCTGAGCTTTGCTATTGTAATATCTCTTGCACCAATAGCTGGTCCAAATATAGTGGTCTCACTCGCAATAATTGCTTTCATTATTATACCCTTAATGTCGATAGGCCTGATAATAACCATGCCAAAGATAGGAGGGGAAAAACGCTATGATGCAATACTTTCCTTAGTGCCAGCGCTACTTACCTCGGCAATGCTAGCAGAGGGATTTGGTTACATTTCATTGATACCCCTACTTGTTGCAGCCCCCTTTATTGAAGCATATAACGCTAGTATAAAGAAGAAGGCTTCAAAAGCCCTTGAGAGCTTAAAGCTTGCTGCTGAGAAAGCAAAAATAGGCAAGAGGTTTGACGAGGAGCTCTATAAGGCGAGGTTTGTTGCTGGTAACATAGCGGAGGCAATAATTTCCTCAGAGAAAATAGCGGGCAAAATGGGTGTTAGTAATGCTATTGAAAAGCTTGAGCAGCTTATAGAAGAATCTGAAAGACTCTCGGAGTCATTAAGAATACAATCAATTCTAATGATAGCAGTTTCAATAGCCTCACTTATCATCTCCATCCTCTCCATCAACTTCATCTCTTCAATATATGCATCAATACCACAAGGCATAAATGTAGGCGCGGTAGCAGTTGCAAGGAACCTCATCATCTCCCTTTCGCCAATTGTAACCTTCCCATCATCAATACTATACAAAGAAAGGGTACCGTCATTGCTACCAAGCCTTGTTTCTGCCATAGCACTATTGTTTATCAAATAAGAGGCAAAAATGATGAAGGCTACAAGGAACCCAATCCGCCCAAGTCGCTATATATTCTAGACTCGTAATATGTTACCTCCCCGTTTTTGTCAACTATTGCAACAACTGGCGTGTAGCTATCTGAAACTGCCAATTCACTCCAGTTTGAGATGGAAGAGGGCTTCACTTCCTCCCCTTCTCTCAGTATAAGCACCTCTATTTTTTTCCTACCTGGAACGTCTGCAAGCAAAGTAGAATCCCTTAGTCCCCTTTGGACTTTTCTCCCCCTCCTCCTCAGGTCATAATAGACTATAAACAGGTGAAGGGGGATAGAAAGTTTCTCCAAGAAATCAAGCGCCTCGTCCCAGCCACTTCTCCCGCCTATACAGGCCTTTTTTATTGAGAGAAAATAAGCGGCTTCAAGCCCATCAATATGCTGGTTTTCTTCTAATCCAAGTTGCTTACAAAAGTCCCTGTTGAAGCACTTCTTTATGAACGCACCTTCCTTATTCAAAGAGACTTCTAAAACAGCTTCACCTTCCATACAATATCAACCCTCTTTAGGCTTCTTGTCACGTTTAAAATAAAAATAGTTTGCTGCTTCAATAAGGACAGCGACAGCTGTTCCCAATACCACATATAGTATGAACCCACTATCTATAAATATAGCTAATATATCGCTACCTGTTATTGTGCCAAGTAAAGGTGCCATATCTATCATTTTTGTGCCAAGCTCGTAGAAAGAGAAGGCAAGCGAGGTAAGGACAACTATCTGCGCCACGTTTCCCCCTATGTTAGTGTTACTCCTAGTTAGTCCATAAAATATCTTGGATATGACTATGTAGAGGATAAAACCTAGAAATATTATCGGTATTGCATTAGCCGTTATACCTCCTGCTATTATCAGGGGCTGCGTCTTATTAACGACTGAATAATAACCAGCAAATATGCTAGCGAAGAAAGATACTAAGAGCACCCCGAGGGATGCTATTTGGAAGTAATTGATCTCCCTAGCATACCTTGCCAAACCCCTAAAGGCATTATAGGTCCTGTCCTCTAAGTCGAATCCCTTTATTACTAAAAATATGCCAGCTACCGCTAATACTACCTTCAATGCCAAATATATAAAGTCAAAAACAGACAATATACCAAAAAGAGCTATGAGTACGCCCGGTACCCCCAAAAAATACTTTGAATACTTAGGATCTTCTATGGCCTTTTTTACATACCTGGCCAGGAGGAAGTAGCTGCCTTCTACGCCTAGGTGCTGTTCTACTATTACCCTTTTGAGGGCAGCTATCGGAGCTATGTCCCTTAGCACCTCAGCTACTAAGAGCTCATCTGTACCATCACTAACTAGATATAGCTCGACTTCTTTCTCATTTATCTCTTCAACTACCTGCTTTGCCCTGTCCTTTATTATCATCTGCGCTAGCATGTTGCTCTTTGGGTGCCCCCCTATTATAGCTATTTCAGGCTCTCTAGATGCTGACTTCAGGTTCTCATAGAGGTTTATGCCAGCAAATATCGCGTTCGTGTCGGCGTCCTCCGGCCTCTTTATGGCAAAGTCTACTGCTACCTTTTTTACATCATCTTCTCCAATTATAAGGGATCTGCCAGTTACACTACCTATGTCGTCATCTATATCGATAACAATCACTATTGGTTTTTTCCTGCTCTCCGACACTACTCCTTCTGCCCCAATATTCTATGGAAACCTGAAATAATATTTTTTAAAACATAACCATAATGGCCTCAGTATATATTTAAAAATAGGTCGGTTAATAGGATATCGGCGCTATGTACATAATAAACTCTTCAGGCCCGGATATGTTAAAATCCATCTTTAAAGGGTAGTCTGTTGCAAACTCCATCGAAATGCTCTCCGCTATTGTTGTTACAGGTTTTATTGAGGAACCTAGCGCGTTCAAGCTATAAGACGCTTCCGTGTAATCCTCCACCACAACTTCATCTAACGGATCCCCTGGTCTCATTTCCCACCTATAGAACTTCTCTTCCCCACTAGCCTCAACGGTTATTCTGTTATCTTTCCCTATAAATTTCAGTACATCAGTTACCAACTTTGCGTCATTAATCATCGTATCTATATCGTTTGGGGATATAACAAACCTAGCGGTTGGCTTCATGTTTATTTCCCTTATTTCCCTCTCCTCAGATTCACCTGCAGAAACCTCGAATGATCTCTCAACCCCCGTCTTTTCATCTATCAATGAGACCTTCATGAAACCATGACCAGTAGAATACTCTAGCGAGATCTTATCGTTTCTAGTGGCCCTTCTCAGCACCTTGCTAAGGTCGTTCATGTTTATTCCAATGGATATGCTCCCATCAAGTGAAAGTTCTTCAAATGCCGTTGAAGATACTTTGAATATGCCTAAAACTGTCTTATCTGGACTGAAAAACCATGAAAGGAGACCGTCGTCGCTAAAGCTAAATACTCCTTCATCATTTATCCTTGCCAATGCCTGCGCAATTTTCTTTAACTTACTACCAGATTGATAAATTGCCCTTACCTTAACCATTCTAGCACCTGTTTAATAATTGGCGAAAACAAAATATAAAGCTTAACAAAAATGTTCTGCTTACCCGTTACTTTTGGTTAAAGCATAAACATTCATAAAATATAGGCCTTTCTCCCATACTCATTAGAGAGCTTTGGGAGGACGAAAAACCCTTCGCATATCTAACGCGGAGGAAAAGGGAAGCTTGCATTGCTTCTCTAATTGCCAATTAATAGAAAACATTTACTTTAACACTTTTAACGAAGCGACCCGGGCAAAGAAAAATAGCCGAACATAAAAAACAAGAGATCTAATCCGTTTCCCATCCTAGGTTATTGTAAACATCTCTAGGATGGATTATGTGCCTCTACTATTCATTCTGGCTACAAGTCGCTTAAAATCATAAAATCCATTTAAGGCAAATTATCAC
>WAJZ01000106.1 GCA_015523575.1 Candidatus Hestiella acidicharens
CCTCTATCCTGTTCTTCATGTATTTAATACCATAAAATGCTACAAACGCTGTGACTATTGAAATTCCTATAACTATTGGAGCTGAAAGACCGTCAACGGCAAAGTAAAAGGTACCTATCTTATATTTTACTAAATTTATTGATAAAGGATCAACTATCCCCTTGTAAATTTGACCCGTAGCATAATAATATAAAACCAAAACTAATGGAATAAGCAATGATATGGCTGATATGTCAATTAATGCCTTTACTGCCTTTTCATATCTCCCAAGACCCCAGGCTATAATGCCTAAAAACAGTGGGAGAAGGAACGAAAGCCAAAGATATGGAAAAGACAACATCATGGTTATGCACGCTCCTCCTCGAGCTCATCTGAGCTAAGGCTACCAGTACTTCTAAGGTATGCAACAATAATTGCAACAACAACTATAATTTCTGCCGCAACCGATGAAATTATAAGTATACCAAAGTAAGTTGCGGCTATTGCGTTAAAAGATAGGAGAGATAAAACAAGGAGTAGAAGGCCATTAAATATTACCTCTATCGATAAGACCTGTCTAAACAGGGATCTTGACGATGCTACGCCATATGCCCCAATTCCCATTATAACTGAGGAGACAACCATCACAACAGCACCAGTTAGCGTATCCAATGCCATCATTTCTTTTCACCCCTCTTTGAGATACTTATAGCCTCTACAATTGTTGCTGCTTGCGCAATTATTATTAAGACTATTACAGGGAAGTAGTGGCTTAACAAACCAGCTGCCGCCTGCGATGGGCTTACATATCCTGGACGTGCATAGAGCTTAAAGAGTCCACCTCCCATTACAATAATTATTATTGCAATTGATAAAAAGGTACCTGTAATAAATCCCAAAAATGGTTCTTTCGTCTCCTTACCCCTTGCACCTATCATCGATATGGTAATTATGATGAACATAACAGCAGCCCCTACATATATTAATACCTGAAACGCTGCAACTATACCATATCCAATTAATGCCAGCATAGAAGCTATTATCGAAGCTAACACATCTAGCATAACGCTTGCGTAAACTAGATCCTTAATTTTTACCACGTAATACGCAGCAGCTATTGATGCCACACCTAATGCAATCGTAAAAAACGGTAGCATTGTATACATATGCATCTAACTCGCCCCCTTTTCACCTTCTCCTTCAACTTTTTGATTTTTTTCTTCTTTCTCATTCCGTTTTTCAAGCTCTTCCATGTATGGCGTCTTTACAAGACCCCTCCTTTCATCAAAGTAGTATTTTACTGGTATGCCCTCCTTAAACTCTATATTTTCTGGCTCCTTTTGAAAATCTTCAAGAGAGAGTATCATGTCATTCATGTTTTCATAAACTATATCATGATAGGGTACGTGATATAATGCTTCAGTAGGACATACATCTACACAAAGACCACAGAATATGCATCTATTATAGTTGATTACAGGATACTTTTTAATCATGTACTTCTTCAACTTCTCATTATATACCTTTACAGAAAGCATCCTCATTGCCGCTGCAGGGCATATCCTTGCACATGAAGAACAACTTATACACTTTTCCTTAATTAATACTATAAATCCCCTATATCCTTTATTAAGCTTTATGTATTCATGAGGATATAACAAAGTTATCCTGTTTGGATCGAAGAAATACTTTAACCCTACTGCAAGCGCACCAATGTTTCCAGCAAACACCTTTCCTAGCGGGTTTCTCTTAGGGTTCTTTTTTTGCGATACCTTTGCTGGCACATCGATCACCTCATATTATCCCAAAATACGCCTCGGCCAATCCAATACCGAAAGCTAATAGCGCTAATGGAATTAAAATCTCCCATGCAATGCCTAAGGCTTGATCTAACCTATACCTTCCATAAACGCTTCTCAGAAAGCTCATAATTCCCATAATAACGACGGCCTTCAATGAAACTATCAGGCTCGGAATTAAGTAACCAGTTATCACCCCTGGAGTTGGACGGTATGGAGCCCATCCTCCAAGGAAGACTAGGGTTATTAAGATGCTAAAGACCCACCTCCTAATATAAGCCCCACCCATGTTTAGACCATAAAGCAAACCACTATACTCTGTAAACGGACCTGCAACCAATTCACTTTCCGACTCAGGTATTTCGAATGGGAAACCACTAGTACTCATTAGCACGGCAATAAAAACAACAAATAATGCTATTGGGTTAATTAGACCAAGCCACTTACCTGACATCTGTAGATTAACTATTTTCACCAAGTCGTAAGACCTTGTCATAGCGGCAGCCGTTAATAAACCAAGAACTGAGATAAGCTCATATGACGTTATCATGAACGACTCCCTAACGCTACCTGTTATAGAGAACTTATTGTTGCTGGCCCATCCCATCATAGTAATAAACAATGGAGAAAGGGTTGTAAAAGCAACGGCAACTAAGAGGCTATAGCCACTAGGAATTGGGAAATAAGGCTTTACAGAGGTTAGCGGTACTGCTTCGAGAGGTAACAAAGCAAGCACTACCATAACTATTGGTGCCAACAGGTATTGTAAGGTATCAACAGTCTGGGGCGTAATTATTTCCTGCATCGCATACCTCGTTAGGTCAGCCAAGAGTTGCGTCGCGCCACCTATCTTTGGAGCTATTTCCCATGGCCCATACCTCATTTGAACATATGCAGCTGCCTTCCTTTCAAACCATATTATAAATATAGCAATAATAATTGCGGTTATTAGACCAGGTATGATTAGGAATTGATAAACCGGGGGATAGAATATTATATCATAAACAATAACCTTGTATACTATATAGCAAGCATAATAACAAGGGTTCATCAGCCTCACCTATCAAATGCTGGTGGGAAGTAATCAAAGCTACCATATATAGCTGGAAGGTCCATAAGCCTATGCCCAGGCATTACATACTTAAAGGCTATGACATTCCTAAAGGAAGGGGAGACAACCCTTACCCTATAAGGAAAGATATCTCCATTGCTTTCTACATAATAAACTATTTCTCCCCTACCGGCCTCAACCCTCGCAAAGGATTTTCCTGGGGGTACTTTCAGGGAGGCGAAAATTGGCATGAGCTTTATCCTGTACTTTGGGGAATAGCTTATCTTGCCTTCGTAAACGTCTTTATATAGCTTAGGCGCAGTTTTCCAGAACTTTTCATGCATAAAGTTCTCCCTAGGATGTTTCTCGAGCCAAGTGACGACCTGGTCTATAATATTGAGGCTTTGCCTTACTTCTTCAACCCTTGCCCATGCCCTAGCTAATGAATCACCTTCCTCAAAAACGGGTATTTCAAAGTCAACATCTCCATAAGCTTCATAAGGTTCATTAAGCCTAACGTCATACCTTATACCACTAGCCCTAATGTTAGGACCCACAAGCCCCAGCTCTGCTGCCTGATTCTTAGTCAACACCCCTACGTTTTCCAACCTACTCCTTATATTTGGGTTGTTTAAAAATATCTTAGCGTATTCATTCAACCTCTTTCTCATATATCTTGTTGCCTTTCTTGCATCCTCTGGAAAATCATCAGGTATATCCCTCCTAACCCCTCCAAAGACAGGATAGGTGTGCGTAAGCCTTGCACCGGTCAGCCTCTCAGCAAGGTCTATAAACACTTCCCTATCTCCAAAAGCCCACATATATAAAGTCGAGTGGCCTAAGAATACCCCAAATATTCCCATACCATATAAATGACTTGCGACCCTATTTATTTCGCATAGTAAAGTCCTTAAGTACCTAGCCCTTTCCGGCGCTTCTATTCCTAACAGCTTTTCTACAGCCCTTACATATGGAAGCGTTATATTGCAAGCATCTAATATCGCTATCCTTTCAAAGAGCGGTATGTTCTGAATCCACTCCCTTCCCTCTGCCAGCTTTTCCATGGTCCTATGAACAAAACCTATATCAGGGTCAACCTTTACCATTATGTCTCCATCAACTTCTACAAATATCCTCATGTGGCCAGAACCAGGATGAGCCGGACCTATCATTACTTCATACCTATTCTTGCTAGCCTTTGCTATTTCCATTCCTGGAAGGTGTATGCCACTACCACTCGAAGCGGTGCCAGCTTCCACTTTCGTCACCACCACTTTGTTGCATTATAGGCCGCGTAGTCCACCTCTATGTTTATGCTATCTTCCTTAACAACAAAGTCTTTCCTTAAGGGCTTTAACGCAGCTACGACTGGCGTTAACAGCAAGAGACGTAAATCCGGATGTCCATCAAATATTATGCCAAAGAATTCATACACCTCCCTCTCCTGGAATTCCGCGCTCGTCCATATAGTGGCTAGGCTTGGAATGTGTGGATTATCCCTATCTATGAAAGTCGATAATCCTAAGACGTGTCTTGAAAGCTCTTCATTAAGATAACTCGAGATGTGATATGTAACCATAAATTGTTTCTTTTGAATATAATCAACAGCAGTTACAGACTTCACGTGGTCAAAGCCAAGTTGCTTTACTTTTATTGCCGACTCCTTCAATTTCTCCAAAGGCACGACTACATCTATATATCCCTTGTTATCCTCGATTTTTATTATATTATTGCCAAGTGCTTCCTTAATCATATCTTGTAGTGAGATCAACTTTTTCACCCCTCCATCCACAAAGGTCTTCTTTCGGAATTATGTATTTTTTATCTTCACGCTTTGATTCTAATATCCATTTTGATGCAAGAGATTTGTTTTTCAACATTTTCTGTAACTCTATAATGGACCTGGCAACAGCCTCAGGCCTTGGAGGACATCCTGGTATGTATATGTCTATAGGTATTACCTGCCACGGCCTCACAATGTTGTAGCTGTTGTAAAATATTCCACCATCTAAAGCGCATGACCCCATAGCTATTGCAAATTTCGGATATGGCATTTGTTCCCAGACAATCCTAAGCGTGCAGGCCATCTTCTTCGTTATTGTGCCTTCAACTATTATCAAATTTGTCTGCCTAGGACTCACCCATGGAAGCGAACCAAACCTTTCATTATCAAACCTAGGTCCCCAAGCAGCCCCTATTTCACAGCCACAACAACTCGTCATCAAGTGTACAGGCCAAAGACTAAAAGAGGTAGCCCAATCCACCATTTTAGCTATCTTTCCCTTTATTAAGGATTCTTTTGCCATCTTGGCTACAGTATCTAGATCTCCATAGAGCAGGTTCAGCCTCTCTTCCTTCTTCTCTTTGTTGTCACTACCCATTTGTTACACCTCCCTGCACCAAATATGTTGTTTCATCCTAATATCCACTCCTTAATACGCTTTGATTCATGAGCTGCGTATGCCAATAATGGTGTAAATATGACAACCATTATTACATAAAACAATATTGATTTAAATGTAAGGGTATGAGGAGATGTAGCAATAAACGTTAAGATGACCACCGCAGGCTCTACGGTCAAAAACATTATCAAATAGCCGAAGTATTGAAATGGTACCCTGGCCTTACCAACGCCTCTTGGTGGGTTTGAGGACTCAAACGGGATTTTCTTATATGGTTCCTTCTTTTCTATATCATAACTTGCTTTCAATATCCATCTTAAAATGTAAATAACAGCAAATAGAAGTGCAAGGATAACAAGGGGTACGACAAACAAAGCGTTCGCAGAGAGTACTAGCGGGCTATAGGCAAACGTCAATCTATTCTACCCCCTTAGTTAGTTTAATTAAGTAGATTTATTTATGTTTTTACCTTCTTTTCATATATATAATTGATGCTTTTTAGCTTAGTTTAAATCTTTAACTTTTAAAAAACGCTTTTTATTTAAAACCATAACATCCTGTCAAGAAGTGTTTAAGCATAAAAACCAATCAGCCTACAAGAAACAATGGGGAGAAAATTGGTAGAAAGGATACCGCCTGAAGCGGAGGCTAAATATAATAAATACCTTAAGCTAAGGGACACCTATAACGTTATAATACAGCAGAGATTAAATGCGGAGTCTTCGCTAGGAGAAATAGAAAAGGTTCTCGAAAAGCTAAAAAGCCTCGATGAAAGCACAGAGCTATTCAAGATGTCCGGCTTCGTATTGATTAAGAACAAAAAGGAAGACTTGATAAAAGAGCTCGAGACAAAAAAGGAAGACCTAGAACTCAAAATAAAGGCATTAAAGAACCAAGAGAACATGGTAAAGGATGAAATGGATAGGCTGGCAAATGAACTAAAGCAAATGCTTGCTGGGTTAGGCTTATCTAAGGGTATTGGAGGAGCTGGAGGATAAGTGAAAATAAATTGGAAAATAACAACCTTGCCGGTTTTTTAAACGATTTCCTCCAATTCATAGACAATAGTAAAGGGATAGTGATTACATCCCATGTAAACGCAGATGTTGATGCAATCTCATCATCACTTCTTATGCAAGACATTTGCATGGAACTAAACAAAAAATGTTGTGTTCATCTCGAAAGCATTTCTAGGGGAGCAAAGGCTATACTCGATGAGCTGGGAATAGGCTCACTACAGTGCAAAGAGTTGAACGTTGATCAATTCATAATCCTTGATGTAGCAAACGCTTCGCAAATGGGAGAAATAGGAAAAGTGCTAATTAGGAAAGAAATAAAAAAGTTGCTTATAGACCACCATAAGGAAGGTGAACTCTCCAAAATTGTAAACCTATATTATGTAGACAGTGAAGCCTCTTCAACCACAGAAATACTAGTAGAATTAATGGAAATGCTCTCGATAAGGCCAGATAAAGATATAGCAACGCTTGCAATAATGGGAATCCTTACTGATAGCGGAAACCTAGAAAGGGCGAGGCTCTCTACTTTTCGAAGCCTTGTGTACCTTATAAACCATGGAGGGGACTACAAAAAAGCAAGGAAGATATTGAGAGAGGTCTTTGGTTTTGTAAACGAAGAGTTTTCGGCAAGGATGGCAAGGCTAAAAGCGCTGAGTAGAATGATGCTAGGCAGGGTCTGTGGGAATTTAATAATTGCACTATCTGAAGTAGGGGCTTATGAATCAGATGCCTCTAGAATAATCATAGACATAGGAGGAGATATAGCAATTACCTTAAACGAGAAACAAAAGGGTATGGGAAGAGGATCTATAAAAATATCTGAAAGGGCCCTTGAAAAGGGTGTTGACGCTTCTAGAATCGCTAAACGCCTCAGTACCTTTTTTAGTGGAAGCGGCGGTGGTCATAGAGGAGCAGGTATTTTCACCTTTAGCCATGAAGCGGATAAGGAAAAAATTTTCAATTATGCAATACATATTATTAATAATGAGGAATGTAAAGGCGGCCGTGAAAGGAATGAGTAATAGGGAAGAAAGTAATAGGGAAGACAAGGTAAAGAGAATATATGCAGATGTAAGGGAAGAAGAATCTGGCATCCCAAAGCTATTGGAATCCTATGGAATTATAGTAATAAGAAGACAACTAGAAGAAGGAGACTATATAATACCAAAAGGCCTAATAATAGAAAGGAAAAGTTCCTATGATTTTGTGAAATCGTTGTTCGATGGTAGGCTTTTTGACCAAGCGAAAAGGCTTTCTGAAAATTACCAGCACATTATATACATCGTCGAGGGAGACTTTAGGAGGGTAGTCTATAGGTGGAAGAACAGGGAAAAGCAAATAGAGGCTGCAATGATATCCCTCATTATAGATTTTAATGCAAAGGTTTTATGGAGCGTTGATAGACTTTCCACAGTCAATTATTTAATTTCATTACTAAAGAAAGCTAATAGCAAAGATTTTAGTATGGACTTTGTAATACACAAAAAACCTAAAATTAACGATAAAAGGGAATGGCAGCTATATATTCTCCAATCCTTTCCAGGTATTGGAAACAAGACAGCCGAGAGGATACTGGAAGAATTTTCTACGTTAGAAAGATTCTTTAACTGCAAC
The DNA here is from genome assembly GCA_015523575.1 of Candidatus Hestiella acidicharens. GTDB lineage: Archaea > Thermoproteota > Thermoprotei_A > Sulfolobales > Acidilobaceae > Caldisphaera > Caldisphaera acidicharens. The sequence goes on from WAJZ01000106.1 coordinate 7,865, forward strand.
GTTTCTGAGCTTTCAAAGGTTTTAGGTGAGAAAAAAGCCATTAAGATAAGAGAAATAATAAAAGCTCCCTACAAAAGAAATCCAAAGGGCAGAAGTACACTAGACATGTTTTATTTAAAGGATGAAAGGAATGAGAGGGGAGACGTTTGAGACCAAATGGTTTGCGTTTAATGCGTATGGTCACAAGAATATTAGAGCAAAGCACAAAACGACGCTAGAGATAACGAAGGACAACTATGTAACATATAGAGGAGACTGTATAATAGCTATAAGCTCGGAAAAGTCAGCAAAGGACTTTCCTGCATGGCTAATAAATAATATGAGAAGCGATACCTCAATAATAATAGCTGTATTTTGCACAAAAAACGCCTGTGACAGCGTTATTGGCTTTGGTAGTAGAAATCTCATCCTAAGCAGTGAGAACAAAATCATCTTTAGGAAGAGCACGTACATTGAGCCTTCTACTGTAATGATTAGGGCAAATAAAGCAGCCCTAGAAATAGACAGGAAATTAATAAATGACATCAAAAATGGGGAGAAGGTCAAGATAATGATTACAGCCCTACGCGACTGGGGATGATAACCTTGAATAAAAAATATCAAGACCTAAAGGTTACTGAGGCTTCACTAATCATTTCTTTGTTATACAAGCTAGTAACAATCCTTGAGGATACCTATGACGATGCTTACGACCTCTTCGATGCGAGCATAAACATTAATGACATAACCCCTCTTGGAATAATAGCAAAAAAGAGAGAAATAAAGATTGGAGTAAATACACCTTGGGATTTCGAGGACGTAGAGGAGGAAATCGGTAATAAAAAGTTAAGAATAGTCAAGGAAAGATACGCCAGAAGCCACGTAAGCATTAAAAAGATATATAACCTTATACCACTAATCCCATATAAATATGACATTAACATTATAAAGGAATTAGCAAGGAAAACTACATCCACAGGAATAGAATATCTATTGCTGTATGATGAGAGCTCAAACTTAACAATACTTGAAGGTGAACTCTTCAGGGTTAGGCTACCATTTGTTAAGGTAATATATAGTATGCATACGCATCCATTAGGGCATTGTGGACTTTCGCAACCTGATGTAAACAGCGGCCTGGATTTACTAAGTGAAGGGGGGATCAGCTCTTCCGCTTCAACCGAAAACTGCGCAGTAATAATGCACAGGATCGGCTTAGTTCTTGAGGATGATTATATAAAGATAAAATCATCGAAAGGAGAGGTGAGTGGAAACCTCACCTCTATAAAGTTCAGCAAAATAATATATTAGCTTATGGCCCTAAAAGGTCGTCAAGCCTTGGTGGCCTAGGAGGTAATCCCTTTCTCTGCCTTATCTTCTTTATCAGCTCATCAAGGAGAGAATCTGGAACTGGGGCCCATCTGCTAAACTCCGTTCCCCAGAAGGCCTTCCCGGCAGTAGCGCCCCTTAGCTCTTGAGATATGTCAAAGCTCTCTGCAACTGGGAGCTCGGCCGTCACTAATGCCTGTACTTCTGCTTGCCTAACGTCAAGAATCTTTCCCCTTTTCTTACTTATTATTGCCGTCACTTGACTGAGGTAATCTATTGGAACCTTTATGTCAAGCTTCTGTATTGGCTCTAATAGCGTTGGCTTCGAAGTAAGCATGGATGCCCATATTGCGTTTCTTACCGCAGGATATATTTGCCCAGGACCCCTGTGGACTGGGTCTTCATGTATCTCTGCGTCATGTAGCACAACCTTTAGCCCCCTTACTGGTTCGGCAGCAAGGGGTCCTTCCTTTACAGCTATCCTAAACCCTCCTAGTATTGTATCTTTTACTTCCTTTAGGTATTGCACTCCAGAAGTCATATCAACAAACATGTTTATGTTCTCATCAATAGACCAAATTCTCCTTGCCTCGTCGTAATCCCATCCAGCTTTATCTCTAAGGATCCTACCCCTTTCTCTCGCATCCTGATCCTCGCTAACTAAACCCTTTTGAACTAAGCTTATGGTTTCTTCATTAAGAGGCTCAACGCTGATGTAGAACCTGTTGTGCTTGTTAGGACTCTTTCCTTCAAACGTCTTGCTAGCCTGTTTTACAGACTCTCTATAGACAACTATTGGCGGGGATGCCTTGACCTCTACGCCATAAAGCTCTTTAAGCATCCACATCGCTATTTCAAGGTGCAACTGCCCCATGCCAGAAATGAGGTACTCACCCGTTTCCTCATTTATTTTTATGACCAAGTTAGGATCCTCTAGCGTTAGCTTCTTCAGAGCGTCTATCATCTTAGGTAAGTCCTGGAGCTTTAAGGGTTCTATGGCCGAGGTCACGACGGGTTCGCTTATGTAATGCATTTGCTCAAATGGGGCAGCCTGTGACTTATATGCAATGTCGACTATCGTTTCACCGGACCTCATCCCCTCTATTCCCATTATTGCTGCTATGTTTCCAGCAGGTATCCTACTTGTTAGCTCTCTAAATGGACCCATGTAGAGGCTTACTTGAAGTATCCTTCCCTTACGATCACCTGAAACGATATAGACCTCCTTGCCAGGTTCTAAGACGCCTGAAAACACCCTCCCAGTAGCTACTATCCCTGCCTTTTCTACTTTGATAGCATTTGCATAGAAGACTAAAGGACCGTTTGGGTCAGCTTCCATCATAGCTTTTCCAAGCTCCGAGTCTAGGCTTCCCTTCCATATCTTTGGAATCCTATATTTCTGCGCCTCCTTCGGGTTCGGTATGAACTTGACTACCATGTTAAGCAAAGCTTCCCATATCGGGGCTTTTTTTGATAGCTCTACGATCCTTTCCTTACTTTCGGATGAATAAGCATCAATTATTTGCTGGAAAGTTATCCCTTTTTTCGTGGCGTCCGGTACTGTAAGGGCCCATTTGTCCTTTGCACTACCAAAAGCTACATTTCCCTCGGCTGGGTTTATTTTCCACTTATTTTTAAACTGTGGCTCAGCATACATATCAATAAGGTTGTTTATATCCCTAATTATTTCTACAAACCTTTCCTGTATCTGTTGCGGACCATATTTCAGTTCTTTTATAAGCCTATCTACCTTGTTTATGAAAAGTATAGGCTTCACCCTTTCTCCAAGGGCCTGCCTCAGAACAGTCTCGGTTTGTGTCATTACGCCTTCAGCCGCGTCAACAACTATTATACCCCCATCTAAAACCCTTAGGCTCCTTGTGACCATACCAGAAAAATCTACATGCCCTGGGGTATCTATAAGGTTGATGACATACGGCTTCCCATTTACCTCATGATACAAGCTTACGTTTGCAGCCTTTACTGTTACTCCTCTCTCTTTTTCTACATTCAAATAATCTAATAGCATAGCTTCCCCAGCGACCCTTTCTGAAATTATTCCAGCACCCGCTAGTAGAGTGTCGCTTGTTGTAGTTTTACCATGATCGATATGGGCAACTACCCCTATGTTTCTAACCTGCTCTATATTTGTCATTATTTTCTCAATTTCTGATACCAGCTTTACCCTGGCTCCCATTTTTCACCAGCTCCTCATTCAAGAGGGGGAGTAATAAAAAAAGGTTAAAAAATAACATGTTTAGTAGATTCTGTTTAATGTTTTTATTAATTCTAATCAAAATTCCCTAAAACATATTTTGAAAAACCAAAAAATCATTGCCTCCGAGATCCAAGCGAAAGACTATCCGCTTATTTGAGTATTTAATTTGACAGCTAGGGAATTTTAAATGCTTGGGAAAAGCTAATAAGAAGAAGAAAAAATGGGAATAGTAACA
>WAJZ01000107.1 GCA_015523575.1 Candidatus Hestiella acidicharens
ATACAATACCCAGCATCCAGTTGAAGCTTTATGAACCCTATATAAAGTTAGCTTTTCATTGCTAACGAATATTGCACCATGACACCTAATAGATATTATGTAAATTAAAATATCTAGTATCAATTTTCTTTCCATGATCAGCTTCGCGTATCTTTTTATGCATTCAGTCTTTATTGCCAAGCTACTGTTATTTTGTCCTATGTGATAATAATTCATTTCCGTAACAACTTCCTTCTTCATGTCATGAAATACAAGCATAGATTTTGGGATGCTTGTATTAGTTTTCTTAGTTACCCTGCCTTCTTCATCTATAAACTCTTGATCATTATAGAAAAACACTATGTCATGCTTTTTAAAAGCTTTATAAACCTTCTCCAGCCTGTCCTGCCTGTAGAGATCATCGTCTTCTAAAAAGGTCACTATGCTACCTTTGCAATACTTTAAACCTAAAAATATTTTCCCTCCAAGGGATTCCTCATCTGTTACTATGTTTTTCCAATTGTTCCTCTCTATTATTTCATCTGAAATTTTATCGTAAAAGTTCTTCACTACAATTACCTCAAACCTGCTTTTATCAAGGCTCTGTTCCTCTAGGCTCCTTAATGCTTCTGGCAGGAACTTCTTCCTGTTATGAGCTGTAACTATTACTGATATAAGGTCTTCTGCCATTAAAGGCCCTTGTAGAGCTATAGGGGAATTGGGTTAAATCTTTTGTTGCTATTCCAATAATTCTAATTAACGTTAAACAATAGTGCTTTACTACAGCAAGGCTTTATGTCTATGTTAAGGCTAAATTGGGATAGTTTCTTGGTTATTGTTGTTATGTATTATGTAACATTAGTAGAGGTTTTCAAGTAGTATACCATAAGCTATTTCTTATATAGGTTTTTAGGCATTCACGCAGATTATCAGCCTCCGAATAACTTTGCTAATTTTTCTTCAGGCCCATAATCTTGTATAAGGCTTTTGATATGCGTTTTGAGAACCCTTGACCTCTCCTTTATGGTTTGATTATCCATGTTAATTATAAAGGAAATCTTCTTCAGAAGGTCTTCAGGGGAGTATGGTTTGACCAAAAAGTTACTTAAAAAGTTGCTGTTCATTAACTCAGGAACCCCACCTACCCTTGAAGCAATAGGTATGTTTCCTGTAAGCATTGCCTCCATAATAGCGTAGGGTAGCGGTTCTTCATGAATTGAAGGAAATAAAAGTGCCCAGGTTTTGTTATACAAATCTTTAAGTTTACCCCTTCCAAGCTTTCCAACAACGTACACATTTTTTGAATTGGCAACATCATGTATCTTCCTTATAGAATTTTGGCTATACCTATTTGCAAGGTATGCTTTGAAGCTTACCTTCATTTTCACGAGTTTTTGTAAGGCTTTGAGTAGAACCTCGAACCCTTTTATAAGCGAGTCGCCTCCTAAGTAGATAAATGAAGGTGTGTCATCTGGTAATTTTTCTTGGATCTCAATATCATCAGGAATTGGGTTGTATATATACGTTAACCTTTTCTTGAGAAAAGGGATGCTCATTGATAATATTTCTTTCTGCCTCTTTGAGACGCAAACAATAACATCTACATAATCTAGCGTTTTCCTCGCATACCATGTAATGAGTTTGCCTATTGCAGCAGATGCAAAACCATTAATAGGATTATTCTTAAAGGCTATATATGTCGATACCTTAGAAAGATCCTTCATTGTTTTCTCATGAGGAAATATTGAGATAGAGTTATAGCTTAAAGGAAGATAGCCATGGAGATGATAAATAACCTTAATGTTTTTGTTGGCTTTTTTTGCATATTTTGCTATCGGTATTGATTCCCTAGTTATATAGACAACGTCTTGATCGTATAAGAACTTGTGTAGCGCATCTTGATTCTTAATTATGGTTGCCCATAAATTAATCCTTCTTTTTTCCTTAGCCAAGGCACAGTAATGATTTTGACGTTACTTTTCATTATAATTTCCTTTGGGATCATTGAATATGGTGTTCCAGTAAGGAGTGTGAAGTCAATTTTGTTTATTCTTTTAAGATAGAGGTATGTGGCAAGTTCCCCTCCGCTTCCTTCAGGCCAGAAGACGTCTGAAACCACTAAAACGTTTACCATGCGCCCTTACCCTTAGCCCTCTCGACTTAATTTAGGCTTTCTATAATTTATATCTTAAGATAAACTAGCACTATGTATAGCCTTTTGTTTGCACCATTTGATTAAAGCGATAAGTTGTTTTATATTCTATTTCGTGTAGGGCTTTAAGAATCGGTCTTATTGCACTTCACAAAAACCTTTTTTAGCAACCTATATAAGACCTTATTGGTTTTAGATATTAAAGGCAATAATAGAATTAGGCTTTTAAGCAAGTAAATTAACAAAATAATGTTGGTGCTAAGGCATGGGTAGGAAAGTGACGAAGTTCTCCTCCGTGCTGTTCTTAGCTGTTTTCCTTGCATCTATAGCTTCTCCAATAGCTTTTGCATCAAGTTTCTCGTCACAGGCTTCAAACGCTAGCAACAATAATTCCACGATTAGCGTTAGCTTTTCAGTCTCCCCTACTGGATACGTGACCGTTTACCTTTCAGGGTTACCTAGTACAGATAACCTTACAATACACTATGGAACCGAAAACTATCCTCAAGGCCCTTGGATCCATGTATACAATTCTCAGATGCTATGGGATGGACACAACTTTACTGTAACAATAGGACCTTTCAGCAACAACACGTGGGTGGCATGGGTTTTCTTTGACAAGACTAAGGATACTTGGATTAATTACGATAATCATGCATTCTGGAACTGGAACCTGCAGGTAAATCCTAGCGATGTAGGGAAAACATATGCTAAGGTATTGCAGAACGGCTCGATACTGATAACAGCTATAGGCAGGGCACCAGATGAATTCTATTTACACTATGGCTTGACAAGTGGTCCTCAAACAGGCCTACCTTGGTATAACGTCACAGACATTGAAATGAAGTATAACCCCCTCTATGGTAACTATACTGCGCTAATAGGGCCCTTCAAGGAAGGGCAATGGGTTCAGTGGGTGTATCATGACAAAACGCTTGATAAGTGGTACAACAACTATGGTAAGAACTTCGCCATACAGGACCTCTACTCGCCGATATACTATTTATCATCATCGTACAATAAATACGTCTACCTATGTGGAGAGGGGGTAAGCGTAAACATTACCCTCAAAAACACGTTAAGGAAGAACGTTTCCTCCACATTATTGATTTCCATAGGGAATGTTAATGAAACCTTTAAGGAGGTGCTGAGGCCTGGCATAAATAATATAGAAGCAAACCTGAGCACAAGGGGCCTGAAGCAAGGCATATACCACCCAACGCTCATGATTTATTCGAATAATAGGCTTTGGAAAAGAGCGACCCTAGAGCCACTCTATATTTTAAACGTTACTGGGAAGAAGCCGATTGCATTTGTATTAGTATGGCACATGCACCAGCCCCTTTACCTTTCCTTAAACGGGACATGGGAGCAGCCATGGGTGTGGCTCCACACAGGACAGG
>WAJZ01000108.1 GCA_015523575.1 Candidatus Hestiella acidicharens
GACATGATATCTATATCGAGTATACCAGGAAAAAACTTGGAGATAGCCATTAAGACTCAACTAGTCAAAGCTCCTTGGTATTTAATTGAACTACAGTACTATACAGAAATCAAGGATATTGAAGGAAAAGAAATAGACTATAATACCCTTAGTAAGGATGCAGAAAGGGCTGAATCATTACTTGAGAGAGAGCTAGATAAACTAAGAAATAAGGTCGGGCCTATTGGGATACTCGACTTGATTAGCCATGCCCATATAGACTTTGCTTGGCTATGGGATGAAAATGTAACAAAGCAAAAGGTTTATAGAAATATCTCTAACGTAATTTCATTAATGAAAAACAACGATTTTTTAATCTACGCTATATCGAATGTAGTCTATCTTAAATGGTTGAAGGACGAATATCCAGATGTTTTCCAAGAAGTGAAGAGCTTGGTTAAAGAAGGAAAAATAATACCTGTTGGTGGAATGTGGGTGGAAAGCGACACAAACCTGCCTGGTGGGGAGTCTCTAGTAAGGCAGTTCCTATATGGACAGGAGTTTCTACTAAAAGAATTTGGAAAAACAACGAAAGTAGGGTGGCTACCTGATTCATTTGGTTTCTCAGGGCAAATGCCACAAATACTAAAGAAGTCTGGAATTATGGGTTTCTATACACATAAACTCTACTGGAATACAGTGAACAGATTTCCATATTCGGTTTTTATATGGAAGGGAATTGATGGTACTGAAATACCAGCAATAAACTACCCGACATATGGAAGCGACCTGTCACCAAGCCAACTCGTCAATGCTTGGAATGATCATAGTACAAAAGACCTGCCATCCTTTCTTGTATTTGGCCACGGAGATGGTGGAGGAGGACCTACATGGCTGATGCTTGAAAGATTTAAAATATACAAGGACTTTCCAGGGCTTCCCAAACTAAACATAGTAAGTCCTGAATTCCATATGGAAGAGATATGGCATGAAAAGAAATTGCTTCCAATATGGAGAGGAGAGCTCTATCTTGAAATGCATAGAGGAGTTTACTCGAATGGTATAAAGCTGAAAAAACTGATTAGGGAAGTAGAAAACCTTTTAATAGAGACTGATACTTGGTCTTCCCTTCTTGGAATTAATGTAAACACAAAAGATTATTGGCTTTCTCTATTAGAATTCGAATTCCATGATAGTATATCAGCCACGACTACTTTTCCGGTGTATGAGGGAATTGTAAAACAACTAGAAAGGATAAAGGAAGAATTAATGAAAACGTTATATGGTATATTTAGAAGCGTCCTTAAAGAAGAAAGCAACAAGATAACATTCTTCAATTATCTACCTTGGGAAAGAAAGGAAATAGTAAAGACCATGGAGCAAATCAAGGGGATGATTTGCCAGGAGGAAAATGGGCATTACCTCGTAGAAATCTCTACACCACCTAGTGGTTTTAAGAGCTATGAACTAGGTCCATGCAACGCAATCGAGAAAACCGTAGAAGATTTTAGTAAATCTATTGAAAATGATTTCCTTAAAGTTGAGATTACTAAGAACAAAATTAAAGCATATGATAAAAAAGTAAGGAGGTACGTTATTAAGGATTTTTATTTAATTTCCTGCGAAGACATGCCAGAAAAATATGATGGCTGGGATATAGATGCAAGCTACAGCAAGGTTTGTGAAAAAGTTACACTAAATCATATAAAAACGACAAAAGGCCCATTAAAGAGCTGCCTAATATTTAATAGTAAATATAAAAGCTCAGAAATAAAGACAAGCCTTTGCCTCTATAAATCAAAACGCACAATAGAAATAACCCACCACATAGATTGGCATGAAAACCTAAGGTTACTTAAAGCAATAGTAGAAACCAATCTATTTGGACAATATAACCATGCAGAAATACCTTATGGAGTAATAGAGAGATCTTCTCAGCCCAGCAATAGCTGGGATGAAGCTAAGTTTGAATCGCCTATGTGGAGATGGAGTGAACTATGGGATCCAGACTACGGAATTTCTATAATAAACGAGGGAAGGCAGGGATATAACGCGATTTCAAACAGAATAGGATTGACTCTCTTAAGATCTCCGCTATTTCCAAATCCAAGGCTGGACAGAGGAAAACTAGAAATAAGGTATTGGATCTATCCTCATCAAGGTAGCTGGAGGGAAGCCTTAACACCAAAGGTAGCTAGTGAACTAAATAATGGAATCAAAGAAGCTAAGGGGTCTGCAGAAGAGAAGAGTCTATTAACGATTGATCCATCCAAGGTAATGTTTGGATCTCTTAAAAAAGAAGAGGAAGGCAATGGGCTTATATTGCGCATATGGGAAAGCTATGGAAAAAATGCCAACCTCAGAATAAACTCTAATGACTTTATCATAAATTATGAGACTGATATGCTTGAAAATAAACTAAAAGAAATCGATAATGCTGAAATCCATTTAAAGCCATTTGAAATTAAGACTATAAAAATGGTGAAGAAGCAATTAAAACGGTGAAGAATATTTGTCAATAACAATAGTAAACCAAGAGAAGATTCATGAAGAAATACTAAAAACAATAAACGTAGAGAAATATGATATAAAGAAAGTAGAAAGGGAACTTGAGAGGATACATCAAGCATTAGCAAAGCTAAATCCCAAAAAAATTGTATTAAATGATTTTTTGTTGTTAAAAGTTGAGCTAACTAAGATAGCGTCATACATAATAGTCCTGCCGGAAAAGTTCACACTAAAAGCTATAGACTCTATGAAAATACTAGAGAAATTATCTGAATTTGTAAAGGACAACAAGTATGTTTTGTTCATATTCTACTCAAGAAAGGGGAGGCTTACTACATGCTCTTATTTATACCTAGGAGATCTGATGGAAGCCTTAGATGTTGGAATACTTTTTGTAAATGGAAGCACAGATGAAATAATTCAAGTTCTAGATATATTAGAAAGCAAAGGTAAGTTTATACTAGAAGAAGAAAAAGCTATTGAGTTTGATTTCTAATCATTTCTTAAAATATTCTCTAATAAGATCCTTTTCTCAATGCTTGCGACATGCCTTCTGACCCTTATAACAGCATCTGGATTCACGCTAATTGAGTCTATGCCTTTTCTTACGAGGGTTTCTACAACTTCTGGATAAACGCTCGGAGCTTGACCACAGATGCTAACTGTTTTGCCATGCCTATGCGCGGCCTCTATTAACATTGTAATAGACCTTATAACTGAGGGATCCCTTTCATCAAAATAACCCATATTGCCTAGTAACGAGCTATCTCTATCAACACCTAATGTAAGCTGAGTTAGATCATTACTGCCCACACTAAAACCGTCAACCATCTTAGCAAAATCATCAGCTAAGATGACGGTACTGGGAACTTCAACCATTATCCACACTTTAAATCCTTTTCCTTTTCTTAGCCCTTCCTCTTCCATAATTTTCATAGCCCTTTCAAGCTCCCAAGTAGTTCTGACAAATGGAAACATAACATAAACATTTGTCAAGCCCATTTCATTTCTAACTTTTTTAATAGCATCAACCTCAAGTCTGAAGGCTGGTTCATATGGTTCCTGTATATATCTTGAGACACCCCTCCAACCTAGCATCGGATTTCTCTCATCCATGGGTTCATATTTTTCTCCCCCTTTCAACTTCCTATACTCATTCGTTTTAAAGTCACTAAACCTAACAACTAGCGGCCGAGGCATAATAGCTGAAGCTACCTTTGCTATGCTTTCTGCTAGACCATTAACAAAAACCTCCGGTTTTCCTTGCTCTATGAGATATAGTGGATGGTAACCTATTTTACTTGAAATTATGAATTCTATTCTCATCAAACCAATGCCATCGAAAGGCAAATTAACGTACCTATCAATTTCATCAGGTTGACCTAGGTTCATATATATTTTTGTTCCAGTAGTTGGATAGAGGTCTCGTAGTGATTCTGGGCTAATTCCAACGCCTTCTATTACCTTCCTTTCTTTTATCTCTTCTTTTTGCATACCATACGTTATTACCCCTCTGCTACCATCAACAGTAACTGGCATACCATCTTCTAGAACTTCCGTTGCATCCCCCGTGCCTACAACTGCAGGCTTTCCTAATTCCCTTGAAACTATAGCTGCATGTGCAGTCATTCCACCTTCATCAGTTACTATAGCGGATGCAATTTTCATAAATGGAACCCAGTCTGGATCAGTCATTTTTGTAACAAGTATATCACCTTCTTTCATTTTCCTTGATGCCTCTTCTAAGGTATTAACAATCTTAACCAATCCGCTTGAGATGCCTGGGCTTGCTGGTAGACCCCTAGTTATTATCTGGCCATCTTTATATTTTTCTTTCATAACTCTTGACCAAAAGGTTTCGGGTCTTGCCTGAACCAACAAGATGTTCTCTGGGAAAGATATGTCCATATCAATAGCCCATTCTATGTCTAATGGACTATCAAACGCTATTTCTGCCCTTTTTGCTATTCTAGCCAATTCTTTTGCTTCCATGTCAGTAATAGAAGGATTTTCAGAGGTTATACCAAACTTTCTTAGTATCTCTCGTAATTTTCCTTTGATTTCATACTTATCTATATCATCCTGTAATTCTATGTCTACGCTATTACCCTTATCTGGATCATAAAACCTTGCCATCTTTTTAATGGAAACCCTCCTTTCGATTATGTTAAGCGTATTCTTGTCTATAACGAAGCTATCCGGCGTTATTTGGCCACCAACTATTAACTCTCCTAAACCCCAACCAGACTCTATTACGATCTTATCCTTTTCTCCCGTTGCGGGATGCACCGTAAACATCACGCCAGAGCTCTTACTGTTAACCATCTTCTGCACAATTACAGCCATAGATATGTTTCTATTTCCTAACCCTAAGCTCTCCCTGTACATTAGCGCCCTAGCAGCCCAAATACTAGCCCAGACTCTCTTAACATACTTTATTAATTCTTCCTTTCCTTGCACGTTCAAGTAAGTGTCCTGAAGACCAGCAAAGCTGGCTTGTGATACATCCTCCAGCGTTGCACTACTCCTTACTGCAACCCTAAGGTTTTCCACTCCAATCCTCTTCGAAAGTTCTGTGTAATGGGCTAATATAGCATCCCTGATTTCACTCGGTATTTCAAATCCTTCAAACTTAGACACTATTTCACTACTTACCTCTTCAAGCTCTTTTGGTGTTTTGGAATCTATGTTGGCTAAAGCCTTTTCTAAATACTCCTTTAGGCCGGTAGCTTCCACGAAATAGTTATAGGCATTTGCGGTTATGACAAAACCTGGAGGAACCCTAAACCCATTTTTTATGAGTTGCACTAAACCCTTAGCCTTACCGCCTATTACATTTATGTTATCTTCCTTGAGTTTATCTATCCATATAATGAAGTCACTTACCAAGGCCTACACCATATTTCAAAAAGTGAAATATGACGTTTAAAAAACTTTCGTTTTATTAATATATTTTCGATTCATTAACCACTTTTTATACTACAAGCAGAGAAAAAATGGTGTTAGAGTTTGAGTGAGAAAGATTTAAGAAAAAGGGTGTTATTAGTTGTTGAAGGCAGTAAGGGAAAAAGAAAGATCTATTACTTTAAAGTATCACCAAAGTCTTCATATTCAACATTTGCTGGAAACATCTCCGGAGATGAGCTCATAAGGCTCGATTATGGTTCAAAGATAGTATTGGAAAGAGGCATAGCTTACATAATAGAACCAAGTCTCTACGACATAATAATGCATGAGCTAAGGAGGAATAGCCAAGTCATATATCCTAAAGACTCCGGATATATAACATCTATAGCAGGAATTAAAGAAGGTATGAGGGTCTTAGAAGCTGGTATTGGTAGTGGTTTTTTGACGATATCAATAGCAAACCTTGTATGTCCCTCAGGCAAGGTATACACCTATGATATTAGAGATGACATGATTGAAGTAGCTAAAAGAAACTTAAGGAAGGTAGGCGTTAATAACTGTGTTGAAATAAAAAAGGGAGATATAAGGGAAGGTGTTAATGAAAGCAACCTAGACGCTGCATTTCTTGACATGGGAGACCCTTGGAACGCTTTAGGTAGTATCTATAATGCTCTCAAAAACGCGTCGCCTATAGTAATCTTTGTACCTACGGTCAATCAGGTTGAAAAATTAATTAATCACCTCAACAAAGACCTATTTATTATACAAGAAATAGTTGAAATATTAAAGCGTGAGTGGGAAGTGAGAGGGGATGCACTAAGACCTTCTACTAGAATGATTGCACATACTGGTTTCATAATATTAATTAGGAAACTCAAATCAAGCAAAGCTATTTTTCAATAGATTCATCAGGTTGCCTATTCTGCGCTTTATATATCTGATACGCTATCTCTGCTGTGTATTTTAGCGCCGCTTTTGCCTTTAACATTTCGATTGTGGTGTTTAATCCCTCGAACCTTATTTCGGCTATGCTGGCATCAGGTCTTTCTTTTATAACTAACTTTGCCTGTCCAGACTCATCTAGGCCTTCCTTTAATTGAGACGATTTTAGTTCCCCTTCAACCGTTTCTAAATATTCTCTAAGCTCGCTTGGTAACGGAATAGGAATCTCTGGTATTAGCCTTATATAAGTTTCTCCTCTTAGAATCCTACCAATCCTTCTCCTTCCAAATTTCACCTCCTCAGACTTTTCATTTACGTTCTGAATTCCATTCTCTTGTATGTAACTCAGTAGCGTTTCTATCATTTTTATTTCACTTCTCAGTGACTCAAGCCTTTTTTTCAGCCATTCTTCTAAGTCTTCTTTTGTGATAGCCTTATTTTCTGCTCTCTGGTCGCTCAAAGCAGACACCTATTTAGATGCTTAATAAAAAAATAATATTAGGAAAATTGGATAGTATTACTGGGATTAAATTAATAGGTTAATAAACATCAATAAAAAATAATTTTATGTATTACATAGCTGGATTATATAAAGCTAGATGCTCACTTTCGTTTATCTAAATACTCTAGGAGGATATCCTAGGAAGGGTGATTTGTCCTATCAGAAATACCTATAATGTAGACATAAACAGTCTTCTGCCAACCTGTTTTATCGCCAAGAGTTCTTACTGGTTTCCACCCTGGTATCTGGAAGTCTAAGGTAACAACCCTAGAACCGGGTTTAAGCTCCTGCCTTAGCTTTGGTTTCAGTGACTCATTAACACTTGTCAATAGGTACATATAAACGACAGTAGCTTCATGAATTGGTGCCTTGAAAAAATCATCATGAATTATTTGAACCTTTTCACTCATGTTTTCTTTTTTTATCCTATTCATCAAATCCTTTACTAACTCTTCTCTTAATTCTACCCCCACAGCTTTTTTTATTGGATATTTCTTAGCCGCCTCCACTATAACCCTGCCATCACCGCATCCAAGATCATAGAGCACGTCACCCTCCTTTAGGTCAAGGGCCTCAAATACCATATCTAAGACTTCTTTCCTTGTTGGAACAAAAGGCACCGATGGACTACCTAAAACCATCGTGATTCACCCCCTAATCTCTCTCAATGCACTCCCCATTTTTCTATCAAGGAATCACGCTTATACACATTTAATATTTATTATGTTAAATTTTAAACGAATTTACAAAAATTCGACATAACTAAATGAATGCTCTCCAATATCATAAAAGCTCCTTGCTATTTTCCTTATAGAGTTCTTCAATATTAACTCACATCTCTCCTTGCTAACCATTAATTCTCTGATTACATCCTTCCAATTCCTTCCCTGCATAACTTTTAATATTATAATCCTCTTTTCGTTATAGTCTAATAGATCGCTACCTAATGGTAACCTCTCCACATAATTCTTCACCACCCTATAGATAATATCATTTGTAGTCTCGTAAGTCATCGTTCCGTAAAGATATGCCCATAGCCTCTGTTTCTCCAAAGGGGTAAGAGGTATTATAGGTGTTTGCAGGCTCAAAGATTCTAAGAGGGCTATCGCTGTTTCATCCTCCATTGACCTATAGGTATCGTAAAGACTATCTAAAAGTTTCTCTTTAAACACTTTAGCTATAAGCTCCTGCATTTTAATCGACCTTTCACTTATTGACTTCAGAACTAAAATAGTGTACTCTCCGCTTACCGGGTTCCTATCAGGGCTTATGTGAACAACGACAAATCCATTCTTTCTCCAGAAGTTCAATAGCCTTTTATTGACACCAAATCCGCTACCTATCCAATCATACTTGTTTACTGCCTCATTATATATGTTGGAAATCAGGAATGAACCGATACCCTTACTTTGAATCTCTGGATGTGTAGCGATTCTAACTATTCTCCAACCCCTTAGGGTACCAAAAGCATGTAACCTGTAATGCTTTATAATCCTATCAGGTATGATGTTTCCCTTTGTCTTATCTTCTAGTAGAAGGGATTTGCTAAATTCCTCACTTAAGCCGCCTTCCTCTGCCACAAGAGCCGCTGAAACTATTTTTCCATTTTTTGTTGACACTGCCCTTATAGCATAATGTGGTGCATCTGCTATTAATGCAACATCATCTGGTTCATTCCTATAATGGGCCTGAATGTATATTCCAAATATCTGTCTAAGGATATCTTCATCATGAAAGAAAAGGTGTTCTGGGTCATAAGCTACATAATTTAGGTTGCCAGCCTCTATATCTCTTTTGTCTTGTTCATCTAGTTGGGCAATTTCGGCATCAAGTAAAAGAGCGTCAAAGACCCACTTCTCTACAGGATCATCACTAGCATACCTAATAGGTTCACTCATATCAACCATTTTTAGTATAGTATCTGGATTATTTTTTATTGATCCCAAAAATCTAACGCTGAACCCTCTACCGGCACCCTCGTAACCATGTATAGTTGTAGCTATCATGAGTCTCCTATGGCTGAGCCATAACTTATAAAGTATTGGTACTGGAAGGCCACTCGCTTCATCCACAGCAAGAATGTCAGCTGGTTCGTTTACTGCAACCCTAGGTTCTCTATAGATAATATTACATTCTGGAGAAAGTATCGATTTTATTAACCCCTGAGAGGTTTCTAATGTCTTTACATCAAAGCCTAGCACCTTCATACTTTCATTAGCAAGTTTCATCAAACTTTGAGCATTTTCGAGGTTCGGAGATGTTATTACTATCTTTACTCTTTTCTTTTCTGACAATAGCCTACACAAACCCGCGATGCCTATCCCAAGTGCACAACTCTTGCCTCTTCCCCTATCAGCTGTTATAACCAAAACCTTCTTCTTGTCTGAACGTTCCTTTAGCCATTCAATTTCTCTTATAGCATTAACTTGGTCATTTGTTAATGCAAGCCCATAAAGATCCTTAGGAAATACAACATCTCTAGGAATCTCTACTCCTTTCTGACTATGTCCCTCGCATGCTTTTATCTCCCCGATAGATATAGCCCTATCGTTATCTGCATCATAGATGAATATGTTTTCTTTATGCTTTATCAATTTTGCCTTGAACCATCTTATGAATACATCCCTGGGTCTTTCGTATCCATAAGTCACTAGGTTCTTTTTGAATTTTGTTAATGCTGTATCCCATTCATTCCATGGGGGTACTTGAACTATAATTAATCCTCCCCCCTCAACAAGGCCTGTCAATATACCAATGTAGTTAGGCCTTAAGTCATTAAATAGATCGATAATAACACCTTGATAGGTTTCACCCATCAGTTTTCTAGAATCTTCAATCCTGATAACTATTAGCCTTAGCCTTCCTCCTCTCTCCTTTACCGCCTTTTTCACAGCTTCTTTCTTTAGCTTTGATTCTTCAAAGGAATCATAAAAGGGATAAAGAAAGTCTAGCCTACTTTTCTTAAGCCAGTTCTCCCTTAAAACTTCCTCATAATATATAAGTAGCTTTGAGGTCAAAAGTGCAACCCTTTCTTGATCGGATCCACTCAAGACTACCATAATTCTTTTCCTTGAACATTGAGAAGCAATTATAGCCTTTCTCAGCACCTTCAAAAACCTTAAGTAATTTGGGGAGTTCCACTTCCCCAACTGGTAGCTTACTTTCTCTGCACTCCTTTTAATCTTCTCCTTACTTACACCTTTTTCCATTATAAGCACCAAGAGCAATCTACAGAATCTCTTCCACAGCAAGCCTAATAGAATCACGGCTGCTTAACCTTGGTATCCACCCTCTTTTCTTAGCCTTTTCTATGCACAGCCTCATATATTTTACATCTCCCTTCCACCCTCTGCCATCATCTACCCCGCCTGTTATCTCTATCTTAGGGGATAATCCCATTTTATCAATAACAATCTTTGCAATTTCTATTACAGAAATGTCATCCTCACTCCCTATGTTATATACATCATAGGGAATCTTTTCTTCTATAGCCCTCTCTATAATATTGTACATACCATCAACAACCTCACTAACGTGAATATAGCTCTTTCTCTGTGTCCCGTCACCTAGGATCTCAAGCCTAGTTTTATCTCTCCTTAATTTATTAACGAAATCATAGATTACTCCATGGTTTGCTCTCTTCCCAACTACATTGGCCAGTCTAAAGGAAATGGATATAAAGCCAAACGTATGAGAATAGGCACTTATCATAGCTTCAGAGGCCAGCTTTGTTCCACCATAGATGCTTATTGGTTCTAAAGGTCCATAATCTTCTGGGGTTGGTATAACTTTTGCATCCCCATATACAGTAGATGAAGAAGTAAAGCCCAATACCTTAATATTGTTGTTTTTCATGGCCTCTAATATGTTATATGTCATATAAAGGTTCAATCGATATAACTCCTCAGGAGACTGAGAGCCTATCCTCACTTCTGGATTTGCTGCCAAATGATAAACCACATCAACATCCTTTATGTACTTTCCAGCAACTTCTGGATCCGATAGGTCAGCTCTAATAAAGCTGAAGCTATTCAGTCCTAGCAAGTCCTTTATGTTATCGATTGTACTGCTACTTAGGTCATCTATTGCTATAACCTTATGTCCTTTTTTTACTAGATATTCTGATAGGTGTGAACCTATAAACCCTGCACCACCTGTTACTATAATATTCATCCTTATCCCTGCATAACAATACTAACTTAGAAGTTAATAGATTTAAAGAAGTTTTTATGCTCTCAGCAAAAGAGCATTACTCTCTTTAAACCCTACGTTTTTAAATTATAGCCGTATGGGGGCGGGGAGATAAAACTTGAAAAAAGATAGAATAATAGAAACAGGGATCTGCCCAAATTGTGGGGGTCCAACAGATTATATATACGAAATCGAAGGGCCAATAATCAAAGATGGTGAACCTTTTATAGAAATCAAATATAGTGTAAAATGCAAGCTTTGTGGATTTGAAGACACAAAATCTATGTATATTTCGATTAATGGCCTTTATCCATTACGTTACTTGTTGACATCGAAGATGAGGTTGGTTCTTGAAAGAATCAAAATACTAAGCGACATAAAGAAGTCTAAAAGCTCCTCTTTAATTGCTACATAGCAATATAGGAAAATTATATTTATTCCTTTTATCTACATAGACTATTTGCGCGGGGGTGCCCGAGCCTGGCCAAAGGGGACGGGCCTAGAACCCGTTGGCGTAGGCCTGCGTGGGTTCAAACCCCACCCCCCGCACCTCCTTGATAGCAAAAAGCTTAGTGAGGATTGACGTAAAAGCATCAATATGCATTAAAATTTATTAAATCTTCTGAGGATTTCTTCGCTACTACTAGCAATTTCACTATCCTTTTTTTCATATTCATCGTATCC